>USHT01000019.1 GCA_900554455.1 uncultured Collinsella sp. | reverse complement strand
TTTGTGCCCTACACCCGTCCGACCGGCACCGATACGGCCGAGCCGCTTAAGATCGGCGTGCTCATCAGCGGTTCGGGTACCAACCTGCAGGCGCTGATCGATCTGATCGCTGCCGGCAAACTCAACGCTTCGATTGAGCTTGTGGTGTCGAGCCGTCCTTCGGCTAAGGGTTTGCAGCGCGCTGAGCGCGCGGGCATCCAGACGCTTACGCTGTCCAAGGATGTCTACGCCGACCCCATCGCAGCCGACGAGATCATCGCGCATGAGCTGCTCGAGCGCGGCTGCGAGTACGTGGTGATGGCCGGTTACATGCGCATGGTGCACACGCCGCTGCTGGCGGCGTTTCCCAACCGCGTGGTCAACTTGCATCCGGCACTGCTGCCGAGCTTTACCGGTGCCCATGCGATCGACGATGCGTTTGCGCGCGGCGTCAAGGTGACCGGCGTGACCGTGCACTTTGCCAACGAGATTTACGACAACGGCCCCATCATCGCCCAGCGTGCGCTGGCTGTCGAGGAGGGCTGGGACGTCGACACGCTCGAGGAGCACATCCACGCGATCGAGCATGTGCTGTATCCCGAGGTCGTGCAGATGCTCGCCGACGGTTGCGTTCACGTGCTGGAGAGCGGCAAGGTCGCAATTGATGCGCCGCGCTAGCGCGTGTAAACGGGTCACCTAGGTTTCTCTGAGGCGTAAACGACTATAAAGCCGATTGGGGCATATGGAATCACATGTGCCCCAATCGGCTTTTACTATCTCTTTGACTTCGGGCTCCTGATAACGTGACGGGTGGGACTTCGGAAAATGAGGGCGGTTGGCCGCGAGCATGATATGGATATCAGCGGCGATTTCTCCATCTCGGCAAAAAATGGCTTCAAGTTGAGCATCGGCTCGGACTTCGAGGGGGCGGACCTGTTCAGCGAAAATTCTTACACTGACACTCATGCCATGAGCCAGGATAACTAGCCGGTATAGGGTCACTTGAGTGGGTATGCGTCTGTTCAAGTCACCCATCGATTTGTTTAAGAAATAGTTAAACTACGAAACAAACGGCACGTGGGTAACTCACGACTCAGCGAGAGTAAAAGGAATAGGAGAAGAAGGTTCATGTTTTGCCCCAAATGTGGCAGCAAGATTGGTGATGATGCGCGGTTCTGTACCGAATGCGGTCTGCCCTTGGGCGGGCTCTCGGGCAAGACTGCGGCCGAGGAGGGGCCCAAGGCCGAGCCGTCGGAGCGAGAATCATCGTCCGCTGAAGTCATAATGGAACCCACAGATACCGAAACGGACTCTGCGATAGGATCCGCGAATGCCGAGTCCACAGCAGAACCGAGCCCCGAGCCGGTCTCGAAGACCGCGGGTAGCGGTCACTCCCAGATGTACAACTTCTTTATGCAACGCTGTCAGGTCGGTAACCGCCTAGTGCCGCAGTTTGCTATCATGATCGCCGCATTTATCGCCGCTGCAGGCATCGCTTACGCTGCTTTCATGCTCTACAAGAACGTCATCGAGCCCAATCTCCAGCAGCAATCCGTGCAACAGGAGCAAGCGACCGAAAGGCCCAAGAAGGACGAGAGAGCGGTCGAAGAAGTTGTCTATACGTTGGAGGCAAAGTCATTGACGGTGTCTGCTCCGGTCGACCCTATGCTCGAACAGGGCGAGCGGAGGGACATGGAATGGTCCTATCCGCAACTTAAGAGCTCCACCAAAGACGACGTTGCAGACAAAATTAACAAGGCGATTCTCGAGTCCCTTCAAATTGACGCGGAGCGAACAAATCGAGCATCAGATAATGAGCAATCAGATGCTGAGTTGTACCCCGACGGCGAATTTCCCTGCATATCGAGAAACGTGACGGTAACGTACATGGATGAGAACTTTTTCTGTATCCGTGACGAGCGCTATTCGACGGGATGGGGTCCGCATGGCGGCACGGTTGTGACTGGTGTTATTTTTGATTTGCATACGGGTGATACTGTTAGTCCTCAGGACATGTTTGGCATTGATACCGAGGATCTTGCCAGTTCCATGAGTTCGGCAGTTTGGCCGTATCTTACGGAAATGGGCAGAGAACATCCGTCTGATTACAATTCGATGCTCATGCGGAGTAATTCTTCGGACTATTCAATCAAGGGCTCAACGTGCTTGTGTGTGACATCCAAGGGACTGGTGTATCACACCGAAGACTATGAGCTCGGTACTTTTGCGGACGGCAATTGCGAGATTTTGGTTGCGTCCTGGGATGATGAGTCTCAAGTGGGGTCCGAAGTAACCCCTGATGAGGTCAAGGACGGTACAACGGTGAAAGTCGATAAGGAGGACTAACATGTTCTGTCCCAACTGTGGATTTGAGCTTGATGGCGATTTGCGATACTGCACCGAGTGTGGCTATGCACTCGAAGATGCAAAGGCGGTGCTGAACTCTGCCAGCAACGAAGTGGCAGAAGAGCCTTCCGTTATCAATGAGGCTGCGGAAGAGATTTTCGCTAGTGACGAAACGGAGAAGGAGCCTTCCGCCGGTGCCGAGGCGGGGGAGGAAAAGTCGCCCGTGGAGAGCGGGCCCGTAGCGGACGAAGAAGACGACCGGCCCAAGGACGACGTGTCGTCCGATGCAACGCCTTCGATTCCAGCCGTGCGCGCCGACCGGCCAAAGCCGATCAATCCGGTCGCCAAGCCCGTCGCGGCGCCAGCCCCTGCGCCTGCGGCGAATGTATCCGCACAGAAAAAGGAGCCCAAGGCGCTCTATATCGTTGGTATCGTCGTTGGTCTGGCAGTCATTGCCATCTTTAGCTATCTGCTGTTCTTTAGCAAGTCCGGCGACGTTGCCCATTACGGCCAGGACAAGGCCATCGTGGTGGCCCAAGAATCCAAGATTACCCCGACCGACGCAAAGGGCGAGAAGATCAAGAAGTACTCGGTGACCCTGAACGGCGACAACGGCTACAGCACCAATGCTGAGGTTAAGGGTGACGAGGGCTTCACGGTAAGCCAGTTTCCCGATATCAAACCGGGAAAATATACCCTCACCGTTAGGGACTCCAAGTCAAAAGTCGAGTGGAGCATTCCCGTCAAAGTCGTCGATAACTCTAAATCCACTGATGCCGTAAAAGAGGTTTCCCTCGAGGTGCCTAAGGCCAACGAGGACGATACAAAGACAGGCGAAGGCGACAAGAAGGATGGAGGCGCCGCTGCGGACAATACCGCTGCGTATGCCGCTTACAAGCAAAAGTGCCAGGAATATCTCGCGTGCTATGGAGAGCCACGAATTGTTGAGGCGACTGATTCTGTCTATGCGATGCGGGGGCTTTGTCTTGTCGACCTCGTTGATTTTGATCAGGATGGCCAGCCTGAGCTCTTGACCGTTGTGAACGGTATGAGCGATGACGAATTAAAGAGCGCTTGGAATGGAGATATAGAGGGACTTCAGAAGTCCTACACCGTAGAGGTTTGGTCGGCAGCTGATGGTGGCGTCAAGAGGCTTTACAGTCAAAATTGGCTTGATAACAGCAACGGAGGAACGATGTTTCTTCCGCTGATTAAAGCGGATGACGGCAGCATCCTCGTAAGCCAAAGTACATATGAGATGAGCAATGCGATTACGGCATTGCTTGCTGGCAGGCAGGCTTTGGCTGGGGACAATACTTCGGTATACGGCAAGAAAGGCGATGTTTTTTCGCTTGTAAGCAACTGCGAGTCCTGGGGAGTTGCGCCGAGCGAGGGCAATGGCTACGAATACTATTATGCGTCGGAGGGCAAGGACATTTCCGAGACGGACTATAATGCCCTATATCAGCAATTTGGCTATGGGCACAATTACCGGACATACTACTTCTTTGATTTTTCAACCTCAGGTTACGGCTCTATTTCGGGGGAATCCCACGTCGATCCCAATCAAGTTGCGGAAGTCACCAAAGATACGCTCAAAAAGGTGGGAATCGAATAAAAACTGAAAGGGGCTTGGAAAACTGTTTCCAAGCCCCTTTCTTATAGTAGTTGCTCGAGTCCAACAAGCCTCGCGCTGCTTGCTTGAGCCGCTCTATTTTGACACGCTTTGGTAAATCCACTCTTGCTAAACAAGTAATACTGTTCGATCGGCCGACCCAGCAGCGCGCTGCGCCGCTCGAGTGTTTCAAGAACATCGGTATCTACGGGCTCGTTTCTCCATTTGCACTCGCCAACGATGAGCTCCCCATCGGCGCCCTCTAACACAACGTCAATCTCTTCTTGCCGGCGCGTGTTCGGGTTCGTGCCCCACCAAGAGCCGATTGCCTTGGGCAGCACATCCAGCTCGCTCTCAACAACCTGCCGCATCAACCACTGGCGGCACACTTCTTCAAATGCAGGACCTACAAAGGTGGACAAATCATGCTTGGCGATACGCGCGGCCACAGCGGCTCCGAGCCCCTCCTCAATTGTTCCTGCGTACTGTGGAACAAAACGATACCAAAACCTAAACAGGTTATCGCAGATCCGATAGACTACCTGGCGTTTTGTTGCCTTTACAACAGGCGTGACGCGCTCAACGATTCGCAGCTCGATCAATGCGTCGAGCAGTCGCGCGACCTGTGGCGTTGCGAGGTGGGTAACATCGGCAATCTCTTTGGAGCGTACATAGCCGTTGGCAATGGCGGTTATGACGGCATTGTAGATAGCCGGGCTGCGGACCTCTTGCAGCAGATAGTTCTGGGGTTCGGCATACAAAAACGCATCTTGACGCAACAGCGCATGCTCAAGGTTCCATTGAGTGAAACGCGTGCCATCGAGCTGTGATAGATAGAGCGGCATCCCGCCAACAACGGAATACAGCTCGATGACCCTTTCGATGGGTGCATCGGGAAGCATGAGCGCCGCGTCGAAGATGGTGAAGGGGTCAATGCGCAGCTGCATGGTGCGGCGTCCATAAAGAGGGCTTTGGTGTCCTAGTACCTGGTGTTCCATAAAGCTCATGGACGACCCGCAGAGTACGAGGAACAGCTTGCTCGTGTCTTTATGTCGATCGATAAGCGTTTGCAAGCACGAAGAGATGCCCGGATCGCTCTCGGCGAGGTAGGGATACTCGTCAATAATCAGAACGATTCGCTCTGTCTTGGCGTGTTCGAAGACGGATTCGAGTGCAACCTGGATAGAGGGGAACGCTGCTCCTGCGGCGCTATCGCCAAGTATCTCGCGGCTGAGCAGCGCGAGATTTTCGCTTGCAACGGTTTGCTGCCCAGTAAAGAAGATCACATGGGGTTTGCCCTGTGTAAAGGCGTGAAGCAGGCTGGTTTTACCTACGCGACGCCTTCCATAGACTACAGCAAACTGAAAAGAACTCTTTTGATAGGCGGTTTCCAGGGATTCAAGCTCTTCCCGACGTCCAACAAACATGATGTGCCTCGCTCATATACGTATTACTAACATATATATTACTAACACGTATATGAGCAACTTTCCACCCGTCAATCGGATGGCAAGGAAATGACAGCGTTTCTACTTAACGAGGCGCTTGAGCTTGGCATAGTCCTGAATTTGCTTTTTGCGCTTGGCGTTGAGGAGGTTGTTGAGGTCGAGCTTCTCAGCGGTGCAGCGTTTGAGTAGCGCGGAGCTATCAAAGCCGTTTGACTCAATGTCTTCATCCAGATCGTGCTTGAGCTTGGTCCATTTATTGAGCTGCGAGCGCACGTAGGCCGCGGGACGTTCTATCTCGTTGGCGATGTCGCGTACACTGGTGCCCGTTCCAAACAGCTCGCGTATCTTTGCCGTCTCCTTGCGCGTGCGCTCATTTTTGGCATCGGTCTTGCATCGATCGCTGCAGTAGTGCCGTTTGACGCCACGATGCCCGGCAAGTGAATAGGCGCGTCCGCACTGCTCGCAATAACCAATTTTGACGGTGCTCAGCTTGCGTGAAAAATCAAACCAGAGCCACGAGAGATAGCTGTCAAAGGAGAGGAACCCTGTGGACTCGTTACCCTGGAACACATCCACGTGCGCGCCCGAGAGATGCGAGATCACGAGCGCCTGCACCAAAGCAGTGAGTGCATCGCGGTCATCATTTTCAAGTTCTTCGCGGCGCTCCTGGATATCTGCTTGAGGGTCGATTACATAGAAGCTCTCCTCGCTATTGCTGACCTTGAGTCGCGCTGAAATCTCCGAGCTGGAGTCTTCGTCCATGTAGAACATCGCCTGCAAAACACTGAAGTCATTGGCGGTGAGCTCGTGTTCAAAAGAGAGCACGTTGAGTGCAACGAGGGATTCTTCCTCGTCGATCATAAACATAAAGGCGTAGAAATATCCCGCATCGGATTCGATTTTGCGCACGATGGGCAGGCTTTTGAATGAGTCGGTATAATCACCGCCCGCCCTCAGGATAGTGGTGTAGATCTTGAAGGATGACCCGTTTGCCGCGCAGGTCACCACTGATTTCTCGATTCTTTCCAATGCGGAGACCTTTGCGATGGTGCAGCTCCCGTTGAGGTATTCCTGGATGCGCATGGCAATAAGTGCTGCCATCGCGGCATTGGCCCAATCGCGTACGGATTCTATTGCGTGCTTGCCAAAAAGCGGCCCGGTCTGTTCGGCGTAATCAAGTACGTTAAAGAGGCTTGCGCGGAAGGGCTGCTCTTTAACGGCGGTGGGTTCGATGCATGATGCCAGCCTGATCAGATCGGCATGGCGCTCGCTGTGTGCGGGCCCTTCGTTGCTTTTGTTGCCGGCCAGCTCGGTGGGCATGTAGAGTTCAAAGACAAGCTGGGCCTCGCCAACGGGCCTATTGGGTTCGTTCTCTATGAGGTTGACTTTCTTAAACGGAATCGAACCTTCAACGGTGCGTGTTTGGGAGAACTCAAACATTGTTACCCCTGTCTCTAGCTGCAGGTTTAATAGCGTAGCACGTTTAGGAAAATTACCCGGTCAAAATCTCTATATCGGATAAACGACAAATCGTATCTTGTGATCGTCAAGAAAAGGGGTAACGAGAAAGGACCCGATTATGCATTGCAAACAGTGTGGAGCAGAGATTAACGACGGCGCCAAGTTCTGCGGCGTGTGCGGAACGCCTACGGTCGCGGCTGCGGCCAGCGCGGTGGGGGACGCGATTTACGTCGAGGCCCAGCCGATTGAGAGCCAGTCTGTCGAGGCTCAGTTTCAAGCGGCGGAGGATGCAGAGGCCGCTGCTTGCCTGCAGGATTCGCTTCACGAGTCCATCGGGTCGCTTGGGCGAGCAGCGGTGATTTCATTGCTCTATGTGCTCTTTTTCAATTACGTGCTGGGAGGTGGCTCGCTGGGACTTAACAATATGATTCCGCTGGCGCTGCTTCTGATTGGTCCCTGGAAGGTGATTATCTCGCTGTACCGCAGCGGTGTAAGGCTTCCCCTTGTCTATGGTAGCGGCATTATCGGTATCACGATTATGCTAATCGAGCTTGTGGTTCTCGTGGGCCTTCCTGTCGTGGTTCTGATGCTTTTTTACTGGTTGGGCAGCGTGATTCACGGGGCGGTTCCTGTTATTCCCGAATCGGTTCCGATGACGATCGTGGCGCTCTGGCCTATTGCCTCGGTTGCCAACATCATCTTCAAGGCAATCAAGCTGCACATGGCTCGCGCCTAGCAAGTAGCCCGTCGCATGCCTTCCGCGTGGGGTCAGGCGAATTTGAAAGGTGAAAGAAAAGGTTTACAGTCGAGCAAATTGCTCCTGGGCCTTTTCTGTTTGCAGGCTGTGGGCTATCGTTTCGATATGCTGAAGTTCTAGGGGGATTTATGTACTGTGCAAGCTGCGGGGCAAAGATCAAAGACGGGGCGCGATTCTGTTCTGCATGCGGAAAACCGTTGGATGTGGATGATGCGCCGGCGAATGCTCAGCAGCCGCTTCCTTCAGGTACACCAAAGGCGTCTGCTGATAGAAAAGCGACAAGCGATCCTGCTGTATCTCGCGCAGAGGGCCCTTCTCTGGCGCCCTCTGATCATATGTCCTTTGCGGCCTTTATGATGCAGCGTCGGCAGATCGGCCGTTTTGCTGTGCCTACGTTTGTCACCATTCTTGCAGCAATCATCTTTACCGCTGGTGTCGCTTACGCCCTGGTCAAAGCTTACGAAGCCTTTGTGCTGCCTCAAGCGCAGCAGCAGGAGCAGCCGGCTGCAGTCGAGGAGAAGTCGTCTAAAAAGAAGGTCGCGGCAACAAACAAGAAAGCACGCAGGGCTTACGAGGGCGTGGTTGCGCGTTACGAGGACTTTGCGAGCTATTGCGAGCGGAAGGGGGCTGGTGCTGCCAGCTACGACGACTGGGCCCAGGGACGCGGTGATGATTCTGGACTGGGGCAGATATTCGTTTATAACAACCAGACTGCCCCCGGCTTTTTAAGCTACTACTATGCTTTCGATGATTTGAATGGCGACGGAATTGACGAGCTGCTTGTTGGGTTTGTCGATGCGCAGAACGATATTTCGGCGATTGTGGGTGCCTACTGCTTTGTTGATGGAGAGGCCGTTTCGGTTATGCCTTCGTCAGAGATGGTAGAAGGCTCCAGCAATATGACGAATCAGTATGACGGTTTTATTGCTCAGGGTGAGAGCCAAGTCATTACTGTCTGTAAGGACGGCATCGTTAAATTTACTTGTAGTCAGGATTGTAACCAGGCAGATTTCTATATTTCGCTTACTGCAAAGGGTCCTGAGGTCGTAGACGCGGTGCAAATTCAAAATAAGGAATTCGATAGGCAGAATGGCGCCTACTTGGTGAGGACCGTTGAGGATGGTGGCAAACCGCAGGAGGCGATGGTCCAGGGGCGTGAGGAAGCGTGCAGAATTCTTGACGAGCTCGCCGGGAAGTATCCGGAGGCCGACATTGAAATGCCGTCCGCAAGCAGCGATATGTGGAAGGCATTCAAAGGGGTGGAGCCTTCGGAGGGCTCTTTGAAGAACGGCTCTGGCACTGCGGACGATCGATCTGGCGCATCTCAAGCACCATCTGAAGCGGCATCCGATAGCAGCGACGATGGGGAGGCCGCTGCGCGCGGCGATGGCGTGATCGCCGACATGGATGCGTTCATTGCAAACGCCAAGCGCGAGTTGATTGTGCCAGATGACGCCTCTATTACGTTCAAGGTCGCTGATAAGCCAAACTATTGGGAGGGGGCGGCAACGTACGTTTGGTACGTCGAGTTTTATAAAGACGGAAAGGTCGTAGCGTCTGCGGAATGCGGCTCCGAAGGGTACCCATGTCGGTCGATTATGGCCTATCACGAGAGCTGGTAACTTTAACCGAGCCGTTTTGGCATTACAGCGCGCGCAGCTCTTATGCCTTTCCCCTTGTTCCATCCGACGAGTTTAGTTGCGGCTAAAACGGACGTTACGAAGAGCTGACCGAGAGGCCGAACGCGCTCGCCCGCTCAGCGGGTATGCCCCAAAAGGGCATCTGGGGTTCGAACCCTCCCGGTTCTTCGTCAGTTGACCAAAGGTGCGACATTATTGCCGCTCATCGGGGGTGGCTAAATGAGATGACTTGAGGGCTATAATTAGCCAAGCTAAGTTGGGGACAGATTGAGGCGCACAGGCTTTCGATGCGCCTGTCGACTCGGCAGTTCACAATTTATTAGACACGCGGAACGCGTGGTTTGGGATTAACGAAAGGAATCAGCATGTCACTGTTCCATAGCGATAACGAAAAGGAAGAAAAGCACAGCGGAATTCTCGGTGCCTTTTCTGTCGACAATATCAAATGGGAGCCTGGCAACGACGAAGATGCCTCGCTTGTCTCATTCCGCTATCCCTACGAGGATTTTCCCAACGGGTCCTATCTTCAGGTTGCGCAATCGCAGATTGCCGTTTTTACCAACAATATGGGGGCGGGCAGTTCTACTGACGCTACGGGTGCCGGCGATTCTCAGGTAAGCGTGTTTGTCGGTCCGTGCAAGATCAAGCTCGACACGGGAGACAGCCGATTCGCCCCGTTCCGCAATGCCGCCCATTCGCTTACCGGCGGTAGCTCGGCGTTTCATTCCGTTGTGTACTTTATCAATACTAACTACATGAACGAGCTGCGCTGGGGCACGACCGAGCCCATCATTGTCCAAGACCCTGAGGAAGACGTCAACGTTCATGTTCGCGCCTTCGGTTTGTTTGGCGCGCATATCGAGCAGAATGACTCGAGCCTGGTTCCCATTCAGGTGAGGAAGTTCCTCGTTAAGGTCGTGGGCACGCGAGATCGCTATACGCGAGAAGAACTTACTTCCTTTATGCGGGCAAAAATCCTTGAGTATGTTCCTGACCTGCTTGCCAAGGCGATTGTTGACCAGGAGGTTTCCGTTCTTAAAATTGCGACGCATCTGAGCGACTTCTCGTCTCAGATGCAGGGCAAGCTCGTTAACTATTTCGATGAGTTTGGTCTCACGCTCGATAACTTCTCGTTCAACAGCATCAAGCCCTTCGAAGAGGATCTTGCTGCCATCAACGAGATGAAGATCCAGCGTAAGCGGAGCATTCTCGAGGCGCAGGGTAACGCTGCCCAGATGGACATCGAGTCCGAGGCACTTGCCAGGAAGCGTGCGCGCGAAGGCTACAACTATCAGCAGGAGCGCGGCATGGACGTAATGGAGAGTGCTGCGGGCAATGAGGGGAGTGCCGCATCGGGCCTCATGGGAGCCGGCATGGGACTCGGCATGGGCGTTGGCATGGGCGGTGCATTTGGAGCTGGCTTCTCCAACTTGGCCAACCAGGCCATGGGCGCTGTTGCTCCCATGGTTGGAACGGCTTCCAGTTGCGGAAACGTTAATCCGATGGGTGCTAAGTTCTGCCTGGAATGCGGACAAAAGCTCGAGCAGGGTGTTGCGTGTTTGGCGTGTGGGCATCTTAACCCGGTCGGTGCCAAGTTCTGCCTGGAATGCGGGAACCGGTTGATCTCGCCAAGGTGCCCGAGCTGCGGAGCCGAGTTGCCCGAAGGGACCAAATTCTGCCCCGATTGTGGAACTAAGATCCAATAAGGAGAAACAAAGATGAACGGTTCTGTTAAACG
>USHT01000018.1 GCA_900554455.1 uncultured Collinsella sp. | reverse complement strand
TCTTGCGCAGGACTGTAGAGCAGGAAACTTAATTACGCGCCGCTCCCCGCCCACGCCGGGCAAACCCTCCCTTGTACTTTATCAAGGTAGAGTGTATGATTCTGAACGTTACATGACTTACTTTACCTAACTAAAGTGCCACCAAGGGGGAATACCATGAATACCGATATGTCTCGTCGTCAGTTTGTTGGTCTAGCCGGCTCGTTTGCCACGGTGCTTGGCCTTGGTCTTGTCGGCTGCGGCGGTGGTGCCGGCAAGGGCTCCGCTGCTGGCTCTGCCGCGGCCAAGGATGTGAAGGGCGCTGCAGAGTCCAAGAAGCTTGTGGTGGGCTTTGATAAGTCCTATCCTCCGTATGGTTTTGTGGGCGACGATGGCGAGTACACCGGCTTTGATCTCGATTTGGCCAAGGCTGTTGCCGATAAGCAGGGCTGGGAGGTCAAATACGAGGCCATCGATTGGGATGCCAAGGACACGCTGCTTAACTCGGGCGCCATCAACTGCATCTGGAACGGCTTTACCATGGAGGGCCGTGAGGACGACTACACGTTCTCCGAGCCGTATATGCTCAACGAACAGGTGCTGGTGGTCAAGAAGGATGCGGGCATCAAGGGCTGGGACGATCTTGCCGGCAAGACCGTGATTACCCAGACTGATTCCGCTGCACAGGATGTGCTCGAGGGCGACCAGAAGGATTTGGCCACGACGTTTGCCACGCTCGATACCATCGGTGAGTACAACACGGCGTTTATGCAGCTCGAGAGTGGTGCGGTCGATGCCGTCGCCTGTGACCTCTCGATCGCTCAGTATCAGCTTGCCGCCAAGCCCGATGCCTATACGCAGCTTGATGAGCCGCTGTCCAGCGAGCACTACGCCGTTGGCTTTAAGAAGGGCGACACCAAGTCGGCCGACGCCGTGACTGAGTCGCTCAAGGCGCTCTACGAGGATGGCACGGTTAAGGACCTGTGTGACAAGTATGCGAGCTATGGTCTGTCCTTCGACAACTGGGTTTTGAAATAGCGGCTTTCCCAGGCACTCGATTTTGCCGTTCAAACCGTCGCTTGCGTACATTTAGTACGCGGCGCTCCTCTTTCACGGCAAACTCGGGCACCTGGAAAACCCGCTTTGACATTGGGTTCGCTGTTCTGTTGCTGTGAAAGAGAGCTTAGGTTGTCTATTCAGGTCATGATGCAGATGCTTGGCCAGGGATTCTTGGTCAGTTTGCAGCTGTTTGTGCTGACGCTGCTCGGGTCGATTCCGCTGGGAATCCCCGTGGCGTTCATGCGCATGAGTAAAATCGCGCCGCTGCGTTGGGTCGCGCGCATCTACATTTCGGTCATGCGCGGTACGCCGCTCATGTTGCAGATGTTTGCCATCTACTTTGCCCCGTATTACGTGTTCGGCATTTCGCTCACGCCCGATTCCAAGTGGACGGCGTGCGTTGTAGCGTTCATCATCAACTACGCCGGCTACTTTGCCGAGATCTATCGCTCGGGCTTGCAGTCCATTCCGCGCGGTCAATACGAGGCAGCCGAGGTGCTGGGCTATTCGCGTCTGCAGACATTTTTGTACATTGTGATGCCGCAAGTCGCCAAGCGTATTCTGCCGGCGATGGGCAACGAGATCATCACGCTGGTCAAGGACACGTCGCTGGCGTTTGCCATCGGCGTGGGGGAGATGTTCTCGACGGCTAAGGCGCTGGTCGCCTCGCAGGTGAGCATGGTGCCGTTTGCGATCGCGGCGCTGATTTACTGGGTCTTTAACTTCGTCGTCGAGATGCTGCTGGGCGCCGCCGAGACAAAATTGGATTACTACCATGACTAGATCGTTCCGCCGTTCTAGCGAACGGCGGACTGCTCGACGCTGCGCGCGTGCCTGACGGCCAATCTGCTCCTCAAGCCGTCGCTTGCGTACAGAAGTACGCGGCGCTCCTCTTTCGGAGCACATTGTCTCGCCAGTCACACGCTCGCTGACTTTTTAAACACATGGAGGTTCCCGTGTCCGGAACGGTAATGAATATATCGAACGCGCGCAAGGCGTTTGGCGGCAATGAGGTGCTCAAGGATATCTCGCTCGAGGTAAAGCGTGGCGAGGTCGTAGCGATTATCGGGCCTTCAGGCGGCGGTAAGTCCACACTTCTGCGCTGTGCCACACTGCTCGAGACACTTGACGGAGGCTCGCTCTCGTTTGGCGACCTTGCCGTTGCGACGGACGCGGGGTCGGGTGCGGTATATGCGAAAGGCGACGTGCCCAAGCGGGCGCGTTCGCGATTTGGCCTGGTGTTTCAGAACTACAATCTGTTTCCGCACTATACGGTGATGAAAAACATCACCGATGCTCCGATTCGCGTACTCAAGCGTCCGCGCGAGCAGGCCGAAGCACGTGCGCGTGAGTTGATCGCGCAGATGGGGCTTACGGGCAACGAGAACAAGGTGCCATGTGAGCTTTCGGGTGGTCAGCAACAGCGTGTGAGTATCGCCCGCGCCTTGGCGCTCGACCCGGAGATCTTGTTCTTTGACGAGCCGACTTCGGCGCTCGATCCCGAGCTAACGGCCGAGGTTCTGCGCGTCATCAAGGATCTGGTTGCGCAGAATATGACGATGGTGATCGTGACGCACGCGATGCAGTTTGCCCGCGACGTTGCCGACCGCGTGGTCTTTATGGATGGCGGCCGCATTGTCGAGGAAGGTCCTGCCGAGCAGGTCATCGACCATCCACGTGAGCAGCGTACGCGCGAGTTCTTGAGCCGTATCGAGGGATAGGTTCAATCATTTCAGATTTTTATTGAGGTGATGCCGCCGCAGGTCGTTTGGTCTGCGGCGGTTTTTTATTGGTACCGGAACGATTTCTCAAATGCTCAAGCCTTCTCCCTCCTCTCGCCGCCCGTATCCATACGCGTGCCGAAAGGTGTGCATGGACGGTCGCCCGTGAGGGTAGGGTGGTGGCATAGGACATTTGGAGGGTGAGTCGGCTCGGCTGCCGACCATGCTGCTCCCGGGACGGCACCGACCGCGAACTCTCCCCGTTGGCGTCGCGCATTGCGCGCGGCCCTGCAAGGAGGTCATCATGGGTGCTCCCAAGACCGGTAGCGTAAGGAACGTGGTGCTCGTAGGCCAAGGCGGGGTGGGCAAGACTTCACTCGCCGAGGCCATGCTCCACCTTTCCGGTAAGACCGCCCGCCTGGGCGGCCACGACGGCACCAAGCCCACGCTCGACTATGACCCCGAAGAGGTCAAGCGTGCGTTTTCCATCTCGACGACCATCGCGCCGATCGATTGGAAGGGCGCTCGCATCAACGTGCTCGATGCCCCGTGCTACCCCGATTTTATCGGCGACGCCTTTGCCGCGATGAGCGTCTGCGAGACGGCGCTGTTTGTGGTCGACGCCGAGGCCGGCCCGCAGCCTACGACGGTTAAGCTCTGGTATGCCGCCGAGGACCTGCGCCTGGCGCGCGCGGTATTCGTAAACCGCCTGTCGCGTCCCGAGGCCAGCTTTACGACCACGATGGGCCTGCTGCAGGAACGTTTTGGTACGCGTTTGGGCGCCGTGACCCTCCCCTGGGGCGAGGGCGAGGACTTTGACGGCATTATCGACCTGGTGCGTATGAAGGCGCGCCACTGCAACGGCGCCGAGGCAGTTGAGTCGGAGATTCCCGAGGAGTATCGTGCCCAGGCCGAGGAAGCCCACGACCACCTGTGCGAGCTGGTGGCCGAGGCCGACGATGAGCTGATGATGAAGTACCTGGAAGGCGAAGAGACGCTGACGCAGGAGGAGCTCGAGGGCCTGTTGTCCAAGGCGATCGCCGAGCGCATCTTTGTGCCGGTCTTTGCGGGCGATTGCATTAAGGAGCAGGGCGTCAACTCGCTGATGGACGACATCGCCACGTACTTCCCGGCGCCGACGGACTACGGCGAGATGCCGCTCATCGACGGCGATTCGCTTAAGATCTCGAGTGACGATGACCGCCCGGTGGCGTTTGTGTTTAAGACCCTGGCCGATCCGCAGCAGGGTCGCATCAGCTTTATCAAGGTGCTGACGGGTACGCTTGAGCCGGGCCTTGAGCTGGTCAACGCGCGCACGCGTAAGGGCGACCGTCTGGCTCACCTGTATGTGATGTGCGGCCGCGACATGACCGAGGTCGGTCACGCCTATGCCGGCGACATTATCGTGGCACCCAAGCTGGCGGCCGAGACGGGTGACACGCTCTCCATTACCGGCAAGGTCGAGGCTGCGGCGTTTAAGTTCCCCAACTCGCAGTACCGCATCGCCATCGAGGCCGAGAATCGCGGCGACGAGGAAAAGCTCTACACGTTTATCGAGAAGGCCTGCAAGGCCGATCCGACCATGAGCATCGATCGTGACGAGGAGACCGGCCAGACCATTATCTCCGCCGTGGGTGAGGCGCAGGTTTCGGTGCTGCTCAACCGTTTGGAGGACCGTACCAAGGTCGTGGCCAAGAGCGTGCCGATCCGCATCCCGTATCGCGAGACCATTCGCCGTACGGCAAGTGCTCAGGGTCGCCATAAGAAGCAGACTGGTGGTGCCGGTCAGTATGGCGACTGCTGGCTGCGCGTTGAGCCGCTTATTGGGCCCGACGGCACGAGCGACGGCTACGAGTTTGTGGATGAGGTCGTAGGCGGCCGTATTCCGCGCTCGCTGATTCCCGCCGTGGACAAGGGCGTCCAGGAGACCATGAAGGACGGCATTATTGCCGGCTACCCGCTCACGGGCATTCGCGTGGCTGTGTACGATGGCTCGTATCACAGCGTCGACTCCAACGAGATGGCGTTCCGCGCGGCGGCTCGCATCGGCCTGCGCAAGGCATGCGCCGATGCCGACCCGGTGGTGCTGGAGCCCATCGAGGAAATCACGGTGACTATCCCCGAGAGCTACGCCGGCGCCGTGATGGGTGACATCTCGGCCTCGCGCGGTCGCGTGACGGGCATGGAGACCGATGAGCGCGGAGACACCGTGGTCATTGCCCAGGCGCCGCTGGCCGAGCTGACGGATTATTCGACGCGCCTGCGCTCTATCACGCGCGGCACGGGCGACTTTACCATGAAGCCCGCAGGCTATGAGCAGGTGCCCTATGACGTTCAGGCCAAGCTGGTCGAGCGCTATGAGGAGGGCCGCGCCAAGTAGCGTGTGGCGTTGTCTGCAATGTAGGTGCTGACGGAAAGGCCGTCCTGGGTAACCGGGGCGGCCTTATTTGATCCCTTGGGGACGGATCATTTTTGGGTTACGGGCAGCGCAGTCGGCACTAGTCTCCGGATGCCTGGTTGCGGCCGGTGGCGTAGTCGATTTGCACGTGCGGCTGCAGGTTGTAGCAGTACACGTGGAAGCACAGGGTCTTACCGTGGTCCTCGATCGATTGCGCTTCCAGACGAACGCCGCGACAGACGAGTTCCTCTTCGTTGTACATGGGCGTGACGCGGTAGAGCACATGGCTGCCCGTGTCGCGGATGTAGTCGAGGATCTGCTCTTCAAACGGCAGCATGCCCGTCTCGTTGAGATAGCGCGTGCCGGTGAGGAGATTCTTGCGATTGGCGTTCTCGCCGCAGAGCGACCAGGCGATGAGGTGGCAGCGGTTGTAGAGGCTCTGACCCGGAATAAAGTCGTAGCGCTGCTGGTGCCAACCGGCAGGATGGATACGTGAGATATCGCCGCGCTTTCCCTGTCCGAGCGACTCGGGGCCTACGCAGGCGAGCGCCTTGCGAGTGCGGCCCAGACTGTCGAGCTTGGAGAATTTCTTAAAGCAGCCCTCTTCTGTAGCGCGTTCGTATTCATCGAGTGTGAACGACGGTGTGCCGAGCGGGTGCGTGCTGTCGGCGCGAAGGGCGACGTAGGGGTTGCCGGCGTAGTCGGGAATGCTGCTGAGATAAACACCGCGGGCGCGGTTGAGGTCGGGGTTTTCGACCTCGTCGATGGGGGTGGCGGCGCTGTCCGCGGAGGCAACGTTGCCGTTGGTGTTGGTCGTGGTGGATTCGGAGCCATCGCCAGAGTCTTGGCTATTTTGAGAGTCCGAGGAGCTCGCTGTTCCCGATTCGAGCCGGGCAACCAGGTCTGCCTCGTCGTCGGTGCGGCTGGGACTCTCGTTTTGTTTTTCGGCCAGAGCTGCCGCCTGCTCATCGCTTTGCGGCGACAGCAGCTTGGGAGCTCCGTCGAGCGATCCCGTAAACAACGCAAACCCCAGCACCACGGCGGTGCCGATGGAAAGTGCTTGCTTGTAGGCGGACTTGCGTGACATTGCGGCTCCTGGCTAGATGGTTGGGAATCTACCAGTCTAGCAGGTGCCGGCAGGGGCCGTTCTATCGAACAAATACTCAAGATTTGGGATAGACGCTACTGATTCATTTGCCCCGCGGTCTAGATCGAGGTGGAGTCGAGCCAGTTGAGCTTGCACTCGAGAATGCGCTGCTCGCCGGGTTCGCTGCTACCGTCAAGTAGGGCGAGCAGCATCTCGGCTGCTTCGCGACCTTCCTGGTCGACGGGCTCGATGATGGTGGAGACGGTTGGCGTGGTGAGGTTGGTCCAGTCTTCGCAGTTGAGTCCCAAAAGGCCGATTTGCTGTGGGAGCAGATGGACCATGGACTGAAGCGCCTTATAGACGCGCGGAAGTGCCCATTGGTTTTGTACGAAGATGAGCGTGCGCTTGGCGGGGTTGAACTTGTATTTAAAGTATTCGGTGAGCTCGTTGATTGACGGCTTGTTGTGATCGATGGGGATGGCTTTGTAGAGCTGCCCATTTGCGGCCAATGCCTCGGCATATCCCTGAAAACGTTCCATGCGGGTGCGCATTTCGGTCATATTGGCGGCAATGGAGAAAAAGTCCTCGTAGCCGGCATCGAGAAGCGCTTGCGTGGCATTGTACACGCCGTCGTAGAGGTTGGTCTTGATCCAGCTCGTGCCCGGGCTGTAGATGGCCGCGTCAAAAAAGACGACGGGCTTGCCGGCGCGCTTGATGCGGTCGTGAACGGCCTTGAAATTTGCCGTGGGCTGGATGATAAAACCATCGACGCCCAGCGAGAGCATTTTGTCGACATACATGAGCTCGGTCTCGGGGTTAAAGTTGCTCGTGCAAACGACCGTCTGGTAGCCCGCGGGGAGCATGACCTGCTCCATGCCATTGAGAACGAGCCCCGCCCATTTGTTGGTGTTATCCAAAATGATGATGGCGATGACGTGGGTTTGTTTGCCGGTGAGCGTTTGCGCCTGGGCATTGGGAACGTATCCGAGTTCCTTAATGACGCGCGCGATTTTGTTCTGCGTCTTTTCGCTAAGTTTTTCTCGTTTGTCGTTGAGGTAATACGAGACGCTTGCCGTCGAGGTTCCCGCCTCTCGAGCGACGTCTGCAATCGTAACGCGCTGTTTTGCCACAGCGACTCCTTCCGACAGATGAGCATTTTCCAACATGATGACTTTGAGTCTTGGTGAGGGATACGCTTCGGTGAGCGACCTTTTCCTTTCATATGAGTATGCAACAAATGCGGTATACGTGTGGGGTCGAAATTTGCGACCGGCATGCGCATCTGCCGTCTACCGAGAAAATCAAATACTTCTTGACTTTTGAAATCGAGGGTAAAATCGCAGGATTCATTTTTGGTTAAACGCATAACTAAATCGCATAACCAACGCTCTGACCTGCGCGTTTACCGAAATAAGCTGGCATTAAGAAAAACGAGCACCTATATTGGTCTTGTCGAAAAGACAGCAAGTCCAAACGGCAGGGGATGCTCCGGAGGCCTCCGCAAACGGTGTCTTGCGCACGCAACTCTATGAAAAGAGGGAAGCAATGAAGATCGTAGGCGTTGCCGCCTGTACCGTGGGTATCGCCCACACGTATATGGCCCAGAAGGCGATTCAGGATGAATGCGCCGCCCGTGGCATCGAGTGCAAGGTCGAGGCTCAGGGTGGCCTGGGTATCGAGAATGAGCTCACGCAGGAAGACGTGGACTCCGCCGACCTGGTCCTGGAGTCCGTCGACGTGGGTGTTGAGAACGAGGATCGTTTTGAGCAGAAGATGGCCGAGGGCAAGTTCCTCAAGGTCGGTACTTCCGATGTAATCGCCGATCCGGTAAAGATCATCGACCAGGCCGTTGAGATCATCAAGGCGACGGGTGGCGCCGTTGACGCGCCCAAGGCCGAGGCCAAGGCAGAGAAGAAGGCCGTCTCCGCTGCCCCGCAGGCCCCGACACCGGCGTCCAAGCAGTCTATCTTTGCCGATCCGGGTAAGACGCTGCTCAATGCATTCAATACCGGCGTTTCCTATTTTATCCCCATTGTCGTCATCGGTGGCGTGTTCCTCGCCTTCTCGTTGGCATCCGGTACTGCCGGTGCTAGTGGTATGGAGGTCACCAACCCGTTGATGGTGAGCCTTAACACCATCGGCATGGCCGGCATCTCTATGATGATTCCGGTGCTTGCGGCATACATCGCCTACTCGATGGCCGGCAAGCCCGCACTTGCCCCTAGCTTCGTCCTGGGCTACTTGGTTAACAACGCCGTCGTCACCCCGAGTGGCAACAGCGTTTCGACCGGCTTCTTGGGTGCCATGATCATGGCTGTCATCTGCGGTTACTTTGTCCGCTGGATGAAGACCTGGAAGGTCAACAACACCATCCAGACCATCATGCCGATCCTGATCATCCCGATTCTGACCTCGCTCGTCCTGGGCATGGCCTACATCTACATTCTGGCCACGCCGCTTGGCTTCGTGATGGATTGGCTCACCAGCGTGCTCGGTAGCCTGCAGGGCGGCTCCGCGGTTGTCCTGGGTCTGGTTATTGGTGTTATGACTGCCTTCGATATGGGTGGCCCCATCAACAAGACCGCTTCGACCTTTACCATGGCCATCATGGCCTCCGGCATCTATGGCCCCAACGGCATGTTCCGCGTCGCCGTCGCCATTCCCCCGATCGCCTGTGGCCTCGCTGCGCTCATCGCCAAGAACAAGTTCGATGACGCCGATCGCCAGATGGGTATCTCCGCACTGTTCATGGGCTGCATCGGCATTACCGAGGGCGCTATCCCCTTCGCGGTCAAGGACCTTGGCCACACCCTGCCCGGCATCTGCATCGGCTCTGCCGTGGGTGCTGCCCTCGCCGCCTTCCAGGGCATCGACTGCTACGTCCCGCACGGTGGCTTTATCGTCGCCCTGGCCACCAACAACGTCGCGCTGTTCTGCCTGGACATCGTGATCGGCTCCGTGGTCGCCGCTGCAATCCTGATTGCCATGAAGCCCACGCTCGATAAGCAGGCCAAGTAAACCTTTAAGGACTCCGGTTGTGCGGAGGGATGGATTTGACTCCGCACAACCGCCCCTACACAACAAAATCCATCCGTACTGATAGGGCCCGCATCTGGGTCCCAGGGAACTTTTGTCAAAAATCCTCTGGAGAAGGAGAACAAAATGTCCAACCTCACCATCCGCCAGGCCGTTCAGGGTATGCTCAAGCTGCAGGACAGCGGCGATCACGCAACCATGGTCGGCATTGGCCCCATGAGCCCCAACCTGATTCAGGCCGTGTTCGAGCTTGCCAAGGACGAGGATTTCCCGCCCATGTTTATCGCTAGCCGCAACCAGGTCGATATGGACGAGATGGGCGCCGGCTACGTCAACGGTTGGGACCAGACGCGCTTTGCCGCCGACATCAAGAAGGTTGCCGACGAGGTGGGTTACACCGGTCCGTACTACCTGTGCCGCGATCACGGCGGTCCGTGGCAGCGCGACGAGGAGCGTAACGCCCACCTGCCCGAGGACGAGGCCATGGAGCTCGCCCGCAAGTCCTTCGTCGCCGATATGGAGGCAGGCTTTGACCTGCTGATGGTCGACCCCACCAAGGACCCCTATCAGATCGGCAAGGTTATTCCGCTCGACGTGGTGCTTCGCCGCACGATCGATCTTATCGACTATCTTGAGCAGTACCGTCGCGAGCATAACCTGCCCGAGGTTGCCTATGAGGTCGGTACCGAGGAGACCAATGGCGGCCTGACCTCCACCGACAAGTACGAGGAGTTCATTTCTCAGCTGCAGCCCGAGCTCGAGAAGCGCGGCTGCCCCATGCCCACCTTTATCGTCGGTCAGACCGGTACGCTCACCCGTTGGACCGAGCAGGTCGGCCATTACAACTTCAAGAACGCCCGCGAGCTCGCCGACATGGCCAAGCGCTACGGCGTGGGCCTGAAGGAGCACAACGCCGACTACCTGGACGACGCGACGCTGCTCGAGCACATCCCGGCACACGTGACCGCTTCCAATGTCGCCCCTCAGTACGGCACCGAGGAGACCCGCGCTTACCTCAAGCTCTGCGCTACCGAGCAGATTCTGGTCGACAACGGCCTGTGCGGCGATCCCTCCGACCTGTATCACACGCTGCTGGTCAAGGCTATCAAGACCGAGCGCTGGCGCAAGTGGATGACCGGCGACGATGTCAACCTGCAGGTTGACGACATTCTGGCCGACGACGAGCTCAGCCTGAAGATTCTGGATGTCTCCGGCCACTACGCGTTCAACGATCCCGAGGTCAAGGAGCAAGTCGAGAAGCTCTACCGCAACCTCGCTGCCCAGGACATCGACGGCAAGCGCTTTGTGATCGAGCACATCAAGCGCCCGATCAAGCAGTACGTCGTCGGCCTTAACCTCAAGGGCGTCACGAGCCGCATCGAGAAGGCTCTCGAGAACTAGGTAGTTTTTCCTACACGACGCCGGGCCTGGGGCATGTCCCAGCCGCAGGCCCGGCACATAGGACAAAGGGACATCCCCTTTGTCCTATTTTTTGAGTTTTGGATTCCTTAGAAGGAGTTTGCACCATGAAGTTCTTTATCGATACCGCCAACCTTGACGAGATTGCTGAGGCCAAGAGCTGGGGCTGCCTGGCCGGTGTTACCACCAATCCGTCCCTGTACGCCAAGACCGGCGGTAAGCTCGCCGACTTTGAGCCCCATATGCTCAAGATTGCCGAGCTCTGCGAGGGTCTGCCCGTGTCTGCCGAGTCTACCGCCACCACGGCCGAGGGCATGATCGAGGAGGGCAAGCGCCTTGCCG
>USHT01000017.1 GCA_900554455.1 uncultured Collinsella sp. | reverse complement strand
CGTCCCGTACGTGGGACGACCGCCGCTTGCGTTAGCTGCAATGAGCCGTGCGATTAGAGGCCCAGGATCTCCTTGACCTTGGCGATGATGGCCTCGTCGGTTGCGTTGGCAAAGAAGTACTCCTGGAAGTGCTCGCCGGCAAGTGCGCCCTTCACCAGGTCCTGATCGATCTCGCCCAGGACGTCGACGAGCGGACGCATGGTCACAGCGCGCACGCCGTCGAGGATCTTCTTGTTGCGCTGCTCGGGCTCAACGCGCTCGGCAGGATAGCCGTTGCCCGAACCAAAGCCAAAGAGCTTCTCGAAGGTGTACTCGAGGTTGAGCTCCTGGCCCCAGCCGTTCTTGAGGGCGAAGGGCATGGCAACGGCGTTGCCATCGTTGACCTGGGCAAAGGTGTAGGCGTCGAGCGGGTCGGCAACGTGGCCGCACAGCACGCCGGGGAAGGAGTTACAGGCGAGCATGGCGCCCTCGCCGGTGCCGCAGCCGGTCACGACGTAGTCGGCAGCACCGGAGTTCAGCAGCACGGCGGCAAGGATGCCGTTCTGCACGTAGGTGAGGGGCTTGGAGTCGGCGTCGGCATACATACCATAGTTAAAGACGGTGTGCCCCATGGGCTCGACAACCTTCTTAAGGGCAGCCTCGATCATGGGGTTCTTGGAGTTCTGAGAGTTCTCATTGATCAGAGCGATTTTCATTGCGAATTACCTTTCTATTTCTAACTTGCGGTGAAATACGGACTGTTTTGCCTGATAGAAGCCAAAACCAATCCTTATCTCACCGCAACTCAAATGAAAAACGAGTGGATGAAACCTGATATGGGCAGTTGCGGCGACGCTTATTGAGGCTGCTTTCCAATGTATGCGAGGATTCCACCGTCGACATAGAGGATGTGGCCGTTGACGAAGTTCGACGCGTCGGAAGCCAAGAACACGGCGGGGCCCTTCAGATCCTCGGGCGTGCCCCAACGGGCGGCCGGCGTCTTGGCAATGATGAACTGGTCAAACGGGTGGCGGCTGCCGTCGGGCTGCGTCTTGCGCAGCGGTGCGGTCTGCGGCGTGGCGATGTAGCCGGGTCCAATGCCGTTGCACTGGATATTGGCCTCGCCAAACTCCGAGCAGATGTTCTTGGTGAGCATCTTGAGTCCGCCCTTGGCCGCGGCATAGCCGGCGATGGTCTCGCGGCCCAGCTCGCTCATCATCGAGCAGATGTTGATGATCTTGCCGTGGCCCTTGGCGATCATGCCGGGCAGGCAGGCCTTTGACACGATAAACGGTGCGTTGAGGTCGATATCGACGACGCGGCGGAAGTCCTCGGCGCTCATGTCGAGCATCGGGGTACGCTGGATGACGCCGGCGTTGTTGACCAGGATGTCGGGCGTGGTGCCAAAGTCGGCCTCGATCTTGGCGATGAGCTCGGCGACGACAGTCTCGTCGGTGACGTCTGCCACGTAACCATGAGCCTCAAAGCCCAGCTCGCGGTAGTGCTTCTCGGCCTCGGCTACCTTGTCGGCGTGACGTGCGTTAAAGGCGATCTTGGCGCCAGCCTCTCCGAGCGCCTCGGCGATAGCCATGCCAATGCCATAGGTGGCGCCGGTTACCAGTGCGACCTTGCCGTCCAGACGGAAGCTGTCCATAAGATCAGACATAGCGATCCTTTCAAAAGAAACGTTCATCTATATAAGTCTTGCTTTTCATACAAGGTCAGTATAGGAGAAGAGGAGGATTTAAAAATCAGACTCTCCTAAAATCAGGTGAACGTTCACTTTTAAAAGGTAAACGGTGATCTCGCCCTTGCCGCGCGGACGTTTATTCGCTCTGTTCCTGCGTGCCCTCTGCGATCATGTTGCGGTTGTACACCAGATGCAAATACATCGCATCGTGCGCTGCGGTGGGATTGCGCGCGGCGATGGCGTCGGCCACGCCACGGTGGGTGCGGATGGTCTCCTCAACCAGCTTTTTGCCGGTCACGTCAATAAACAGGGGGACAGACGCCTTGAGCACGCCCATTAGGCGGGGAACGACGAGGTTTCCGGAGCTTTCGGCAATGGCATTGTGGAACGCGGTGTCGGCGGTGGAGTAATCCTCACCGGCCTCGGCCAGGCGCTCGGATTCGTCGCAGAGCTCTTTGATACAGACGACCTGGTCGTTGGTTGCGTGCTCGGCCGCCATGCGTGCTATCTGCGGCGGTGCCACGGCCCTCTCGCACGTCAACGATGCCGGTTTTTTTGGATGTGCTCCTCGTTCCTGGAGATTGACGAGAAAACCACCCTCAAGTCCTGGACCATTATGGAGACGCTCATCGGCCTTTCGGGTCTTGCCTGCGCCCTGGTGATTTCGTTCTTCGCCTAGTTCGCGTAGCTAAGCATCTTTTGCCGAGTGCATCGCTCGGTACCCATTTACACCTGATTCATTAACCAACGATTGGTACAACCGTTCAAATCAAAAGAGGAGAGCATCATGGACGAGAAGACCAAGGCACAGATTCAGCAGGAGGCAGCCGACCTGGTTGCCAAGCTGCAGCCGCGTTCCGGCAAGTTTCGCACCATCAGCCCCGAGATGGACCCGCTGCGTCTGGGCTCTGGCTGGTCCATCGAGGATCTGGACAAGCCGCAGGTCATTATCGAGTCGACGTTCGGCGACTCGCACCCGGGTTCTGCCGGCCTGTTCGAGCTGGTCGAGGAGGTCCGTGCTGGCGTTGCCGAGGCTGGCGGTCACGGTGCCCGTTACTTCTGCACCGATATCTGCGACGGCGAGGCCCAGGGCCACGACGGCATTAACTACTCGCTGCCCAGCCGCGACATGATCGCCAACATGATCGAGATCCATGCCAAGGCCACCCCGTTCGACGCCGGCGTCTTTGTCGCCAGCTGCGATAAGGGCCTGCCTGCGAACCTTATGGCCATGGGCCGCATCAACATCCCCTCCATCGTCGTTACCGGCGGTGTCATGGATGCAGGACCCGACCTGCTGACCCTGGAGCAGCTCGGCGCGATTTCTGCCCGCTACGAGCGCGGCGAGATCTCTCGCGAGGAACTTGAGTTTGCCAAGCACAACGCATGCCCCAGCTGCGGCGCCTGCTCCTTTATGGGCACCGCGTCGACCATGCAGGTTACCGCCGAGGCCCTGGGCCTTATGCTCCCCGGCACGGCCCTGCTGCCCGCAACCAGCTCCGATCTGCGTGAGTTTGCGCGCGAGGCCGGCCGTCAGTCCGTGTGGCTCTCCGAACACAACCTGTGCCCGCGCGACATCGTGACCAAGGAGTCCTTCGAGAACCTCATCATGGTCCACGGCGCCATTTCCGGCTCCACCAACTCGCTGCTGCATATCCCTGCGATCGCCCGCGAGTTTGGCATCGAGATGTCCGCCGACGACTTCGACCGTCTGCACCGTGGTGCCCACTACCTGCTCAACGTTCGTCCCGCAGGTGAGTGGCCGGCGCAGTTCTTCTACTATGCGGGTGGCGTGCCGCGCATCATGGAGGAGATCAAGTCGATGCTCCACCTCGACGTCATGACCGTCACCGGCAAGACTCTCGGCGAAAACCTCGAGGACCTTAAGAACAACGGCTACTACGAGAAGTGCGGCCGCTACTTGGAGAAGTGGAACTTCAAGCGCGAGGACATCATTCGCCCGTTTGACCAGGCTTTTGGTACCGACGGCTCCATCGCCATCCTCCACGGCAACCTTGCCCCCGAGGGCGCCGTCGTCAAGCACACGGTTGTTCCGCGCGAGATGTTCCAGGCCACGCTTAAGGCACGTCCGTTCGATTGCGAGGAGGACGCTATCCACGCCGTCCTGACGCACGAGGTCAAGCCCGGCGACGCCGTCATCATTCGCTACGAGGGCCCCAAGGGCTCTGGCATGCCCGAGATGTTCTACACCACCGAGGCTATCGCCAGCGATCCCGAGCTGGGTGCGAGCATTGCCCTTATCACCGATGGCCGCTTCTCCGGCGCCTCCAAGGGCCCGGCTATCGGTCACGTTTCGCCCGAGGCTGCCGTGGGCGGCCCGATTGCCCTGATCGAGGAGGGCGACCTTATCCAGATCAACATCCCCGAGCGCTCGCTGTCTATTGTGGGCATCGCCGGCAAGGAGATGGAGCCGGCCGAGATCGATGCCGTCCTGGCCGAGCGCCGAGCCGCTTGGAAGCCCAAGGCTAATCGCTATACCTCCGGCACGCTCAAGTTCTTTACCGAGCATGCAGTTTCCGCCATTCAGGGTGGCTACATGGAGTAGCGCCCATGCGCATCAAATATCTCCTCTCATAGATGTGCGGCACAAAGAGCCCCGAGCCACGTCACCGGGGCGCGTTGTTCAGCGCCGCCGGGGCGCTCCACTCAAACGACAAGAGACGTCTTACGCAAGCGCCCGCGTCCGTGGATAAAACCACGGGCGTGGGCGCTTCACTTTATTCCCAGCCGCTTTATTCCCAGCCCTTCCACACGTCAGGCTCGTAGCCAACGGTTGCCTGGCGGCCGTTGCGAACGATGGGCTCGCGAAGAATCTGCTGGTTATCGAGCACCTTTTCGAACTTCTGGTCGGCAGCAAGATACTGTACGAGCGCAACCGTGTCGGCATCTTTCGCCTTTGGATCGATCACAGCGTCGATCCCGCCGACGGCGCGCGCCACGCTTTCGAGCTCGCCTTTGCTCATCCCCTTTTCCTTCTAGTCGATGAACTGGAACTTCACACGACGTTCCTTGAAATAGCGCTGCGCCTTCTTAGTATCGAAGCTTTTCTTCGTGCCGAATATCTGGATGTTCATACGTACCGCCTTCGCTCAATTCTCGTCCGTCCATGATACGACAAGGGAGCCGAGCAAAAACAGAGCAGGCGGAGATGGAGGAGGACGGCGACCGACCGTCGGCAAGAGTCGGCCGGATCGGACTGGCGCCCAGCGCGCGCCGGCGACACGCTCGCAGCTGCACACATAGCCGATGTACAAGCTCGCCGCGGCGTTCCCTCGCCCCGCGGTGTGGCGATAGAGAAGCACGCCACCCGTCAACGATGGCGCCTCGGTGAAGAAAATCAACGTCTGGGTTACATCCCTTGAAAGGGGCGAAGACGGCTGCTAGAATACCTCCCCGCTATGAAGGATTTGACCAAAGCATACATCGCAATTCGGCGGCCCCTGGTATACGGGGCCTCTCCTGTTGTTCCCCAAGTGCGCTCTGAGCAGCCGCTTTCTTCCTGTCGCATCTGATGCACGCATAGCACGTGCATGTTATTTCGCCCGTGGGCCGGCGCGCCTTCGGCGAAGAATCGAATAGATACGAAGGAAGCTTATGTCTGATAATTGTACGGTCGCGCCCGCCAATGGGCGCATTACCGGTACCCAGATCCGCATCGTCGCGGTCGTCGTCCTGGGTGCCTTCTTGGCGCTACTGAACCAAACGGTGATGTCGCCTGCGCTGCCGGTCATCATGTCCGATTTCGCCATCGATGCCTCGACTGCCCAGTGGATCATGTCCATATACCCGCTGGTGAGCGGCATCATGGTCCCCGTTTCGGCGTTCCTTATCGACAAGTTCAGCACCCGCGCGCTATTCTTCGGGGCGACGCTGGTGTTCGCGCTGGGCACGCTGCTGTGCGCCGCAGCCCCTGATTTCCTGTTCCTCATCATCGGTCGCGTGTTGCAAGCGGCGGGCTCAGGCGTGCTCATGCCGCTTGTCTCGGTGGTTCCCATGCTGGTGTTCCCCGTCGAGAAACGAGGAACGGCTATGGGCATGGCGGGCATCGTCATGTCGGCGGGTCCCGCGGTCGGCCCCGTCGTAGGCGGTGCGGTGATCGACACGTACGGCTGGCGCACCATGATCGGCGCCATCGTCCCCCTCGCAATTCTCGTGCTGGTGCTGGGCGTGTTCATGCTGAAAAACGTGGGCGAGCTGAAGAACCCCAAGCTCGACCTGCCCTCGGTCGTCCTCTCCACCATCGCCTTCGGCGGACTTCTCTACGGGTTCTCGAGTGCCTCGTCGATGGGTTGGGGCAACCCCGTGGTGCTCGGCTCGATCGTCGCGGGTGTCGTGTGCTTGGTGCTGTTCGTCGTACGCCAGGGCAAAATCGAGGACCCGCTGCTTCAACTGGGCACGCTCAAGACGCGCGAGTTCCGCGTGGCCGCCATCATCGTCACGCTCATCAACGCCGCATGCCTGGTCACCAACACGCTGTTGCCGTTGCTGCTGCAAACCTCGCTTGGCGCTTCGGCCTTCGAAACCGGCATGGCCATGCTTCCCGCCGCGGCGGTGGGCATCATCATCAGCCCTATCTCCGGCGTGGTGTTCGACAAGTTCGGTCCGCGTGCCATCTCGATCGTCGGCCTGGCCCTCATGACCGGCGCCCTGTTCCTGCTCTCGCTTTCGACGGTAAACACGCCCATCTTGGTGGTTGCGCTGTTCTGCATGCTGCAGTCCGCCGGCCAATCGCTCGCGAACATGCCGGTGAACACATGGGGTGTCAATGCC
Source organism: uncultured Collinsella sp. (assembly GCA_900554455.1). Taxonomy (GTDB): domain Bacteria; phylum Actinomycetota; class Coriobacteriia; order Coriobacteriales; family Coriobacteriaceae; genus Collinsella. The sequence goes on along the minus strand of USHT01000017.1, from coordinate 4,831 downwards.
TTGAAAAATGACATGATCGCCCACGGCAACGCCATCGCGAACACCGGCCGCCAGGTCGCCGGCGGTTTGTGCACGGCGCTCATCATCACGGTCATGACAAGCGTCACCGCGTCGGCCGGCGTCGATGCGAGCATCCAAGTAGCCACCGCCGTGGGCGCGGGCGTCGCTTACAAGGTGTGCGCGGCAATCGGCCTCGTTTCCCTTATCTGCGCCATATTCAGCGTGCGCACCAAGAAAACCGCACCGAAAACGAAGGAGGCATAAGCGATGTCCGAGATTCTGTCCGAGCGCATCCCGCTCGAGCTCGAGGGGACGCCCGTTTCGAGCATCATGATTGAAGAGCCGTTCACCTGCACGCAGGATTGCACGATTTCCGACGTGGTGCGCATGCTCGCCGAAAACGAGGTGAGCAGCATGCCCGTAATCGATGAGCGCAACCAGGTGGTCGGGTTCATCTCCGACGGCGATGTCATGGGAGCCATCGCGCAGCATCGCGCTCACACCATCTTCACGGGCGGCGACGCGTCCATGCTGTACTTCGACGATCAGAGCCTTGAGCAGCGCATCGAAGACCTGAAGGATCGCTGCGTCATGGATTTCGCGACGCGCCAGGTAGTGTGTGCCCGTCCCGAGCAGAGCATCGCCCGCGTCGCCGCGCTGCTGGCGAAGAAGAAGTTCAAGAAGCTTCCTGTGGTTGATGACGAGGGCAAACTCGTGGGGGTCATCCGCCGCTCCGCCATCACCAAATACATCTTCGGCATCCTTTTCCAATAGGGGCAGGTCGCACTTGAGGCGAACATCTCGAGGCATCGAGCCAGCAACTGGACCAGACAACCTTGACACGCACGCGCTTTCCCTCGATGCTTCGGTAAGGGGAGCTGCGAAAATCGCAGCACGGGTGATCGGCGCCGCGCCCCCGAAGGCAAAAGCGAACACGGGAGCGATACGATGGGAAAAGTCCTGGACGAAGATTTGGTTTATGAGATTCTCTCCGTCGTGGCAGAGATTCCGGCGGGATGCGTCGCCTCGTACGGTCAGATAGCGCGCCTCATCGGCAGGGAGAAAAACTCTCGCCTGGTCGGAGCGGTGCTGAGCGAGGCGGATCGCTACGGCGATTATCCCTGCCACCGCGTCGTCAACCACGCGGGACGCCTCGCGCCAAACTTCCCCGACCAGCGAGCACTACTGACGGAGGAAGGAGTCGCCTTCCGAGACAACGGCTGCGTCGACATGAAAAAGCGCCAGTGGAACGAGTAGCCAGGCAGCGTAGCGTCGAAAGGAGCGACGCCACGGGGAACGACCTGCGCCCCGCCGCCGGACAACCTATGGCAAAGTGACACGTCCCACAAAGAGCGGCGCACCAGTACGAGACACGACCGCGACGTAAAAAGACCCTATGATACTCGTAAGCATCTATCTGATTGCCCGCCTCGAGGTACCCAAAGAACGAGAGATGCCGAAACCCCTAGACAAAGAAAAAGGTCGGGAGCTTTTATGCTTCCGACCTGAAGTTTCATGGTCGCCTGGGGCGGATTTGAACCACCGACCTTCGGGTTATGAGGTCGCTACGACGTTGTTTCATTCAGACATTTCGACCCAAATTGAAGTCAATATAACTCCAGGTCATTTGATGTTTTCATAGATTTACGAAAGAAAAGTACGCGGAATAATTCGACCCAAATTCGACCCACAACGAGCTTGAAAGCGGTCAGGCGGAGCATTACCCTTGGGGTGTGACCCCACGCAGGGCCCACCACCAAGGGTAATGCCCACCCGCCCCAGCCCTTTGCGCCATTCCGCGCAACCGAGCGCGATTCTCAGGCACTTCAGGCAAGGAACACGATGAACGACCGACCTCTCGTCATAGGCAAAGGAACGAAGCAACGCCGCGACAAATACACGTGGCGCTACCGTCACAGCCTCGGCAAGGATCCGGTCACGGGCAAATACCGCTATTCGCCGTGGCAGACCATACATACCACCAAAAGCCGAGAGGTCGACGCCGCACTCGAAGCCTACAAGGCAGAACTCAACAGCGGCACCTACGTCCAAAAATCGAGGGACACCGTCGGCTCGTACGCAAAAAAGTTCCACGACAACCGCGAAGGAACCATCACGCCGCTCGCCTACTCGACATCCTACTCAATCGAGAACCGGACGCGCACATCACATGCGTGATGCTCATGCTCGACACCGACATGAGAAGGGCAGAAGCCCTCGGGATGACGTGGTCCGATGTCTCCGTCGAGAACAGAAGCATCCTCATTGAGCAGCAGTTCGCGGCCGATCGAAGCGTTCGCTCGCCCAAAAGCAAGAAAAGCGTGCGGAGGATCTCGATAAGCGAGACGCTGACGTCGTATCTCGAATTCTGGAAAAAGGAGTAGGCCCGCGAAATGGAAGCCTTCGGCCTGGAACAAGTCAAAGGCACTCCGCTCGTCCACTCATTCGAACGAACGAAAGACAGGCATCCCCAAGTCAACTTCATGGACCTGAATGGGTTTTCGCGCTGGTTCAGAAACTTCAGCGTCGAGAACGGGTTCGGCAAGTTCGAAGGCGTTCGAACATACCATTATGTGAAGGAAACTGTCGACGGGGAAACGATTTCGAAGCGTTATGAGCATAAAGAGTGGCTCGAATTGAGGGATTACCTCAGGAAGCATCCCAAGGTTCGCGAGGCGAGGCATATCAGCACATATGAGAGCGAGCACCTTCCTTACGGATATTCGGGCCTATCGAGCCACACCGCTACTGCCGCTACTGCCCGCCAGCTTCCGAACCAGCGGGCGGTAGCAGCACCCCGAACATCTCGCCGACAGCGCAGAGAGTCGTCGACCTGGCGGCCAAGGCCGACATCGAGGACGTGATGCTGTGCGACCTGCCCGGCGTCCTGTCCTTCCTAGGGCTGCCACCTGAGACGGAGATGCCGCCGGGCAACAAGGGGAAGACGAAGCTCAAGAAGCTCTACAGGAAGGTGGCGCCGAACAAGGCATACCACTCCGGCGAGCGCGCCAAGGATTTGATCTCGCACCTCGACATGGCAGAGATCAGGGCATCGGCGCCCGTCCAAGAATTGGGATGCAGTTCAATACGAGCTCGGGGCTCTTTTCGTCTAGATTGGGGACGCATGGCCGGACGAAAACAATTTGCGTCTGGTAATAAGCGTACGAAAGCGCAATTTACGTCTTAATTCCGTACGCAAATCAAGACGAAAATCGTTTACGTCTGCTTTAATCCGTACGAAAACGGTTTTCGTCTTGCAGGGCAGTTGCCGTTTCTACAGTTCAACTTCCAGTTCGGCTTTGTGCTCGTAGAGGTAGTCGCGCATGTAGGGGATGGCAAATGAGACCTTGCCGTACGAGGGAGCCTCGATAATCGATTCTCTTAACAGGCGGCTGCGGACGGAACTCACCTGTTGAGGCGTTTTGTTTAGGGCATCGGCAACCATGCTGGTCGAGCTCGTCTGCCCCAAAGATGCCATGCTCAGCAGATAAGCGATGCACGTGGGCGGAATGCGCTGTAGCGCGGGCTCAATCACCATGGCACAGAAGCGTTCGCGTGCCGTTGCAATGCCGCGCTCGGCTTCTTCTTCTCCAATAATCGGTGTATGTGCGCGTCTTGCCAACTGCCATGCGTAGTATCCAACGAGTTGGATCATGAAAGGATAACCTTGCGTTGCCTCGGCAAGTTGGCCGGCAATACCTGGCTGCAACTCCATGCCAGACGCTTCAATGGTTTCCTCGAGGGAGTACGACACTTCGGTTACTGCCACAGCCTTCAGGTCAAAGGGGAGGGCACGGCGCAAAAACGTAAGTGTCTTTCCGTTGATGATGCTTTCAATCATCGAAGGAAGCCCAGCAAAAACAAAGGCGATATCAAGGTCTTCGCCGATAACCTGCTGAATCGCAACGGAGAGCGTTCGGACCTCATCGAGCTCTGCGTCTTGAACCTCGTCGAGAGTGATGAGCAGGCCATTTTCATTCTTGGATATTGTCTGTCTCATGGCGTCGCGTAGCGATGGACCGATTCGCTCAATGTCTATGCTGCCGATGGATATGCCAGCTACGGTGGGCTCAAATCTGGCGTGTTTGGCCTGGAATTTGGGCTGCAGCTGTTCGAGAATGCGCTGGCAAAGTCCCTCGGTTGCGACCTCTTTTATGACCGTCCAGCCACGGCTTTGCGCCAAACGTGAGCACTCGTCAAGGAGGACCGTCTTGCCCGTTCCACGGACGCCGGCTATGCGCATTAGGCGCCCCGGGGCACCAGGCCCGTTGACGAGGCCTTCACTGAATTCTTCAAGTACATCTTCGCGGCCGATAATCGTGGGAGGTGTTTTACCCGCTGTGGGCTTAAAAGGGTTTGTTTGCATGTGAGCCACCTTTGCTCAAGATATAGCAAGATATAGCAAAGTATAGCAAGATATAGCAAAGTATAGTGAGATATAGCAACGTATAGCGCTGTTCGCGGGTTCTTACGGTGGTGCTATTTTCCGAATGCCGCGCGGATAAAGCGCTGGGCGAACAGCTTGTTGGCAACTCACGAGGGCTCGGGGTGCCAATTTGGGGTGCAGTAGTGCTGCGCCACGAAAAGGGCCTATCTACTACGTTTAAGCCGCAGGGGTCAACCATAGTCGGCTTTTTCGAAAATCGACAAGCTGTCTACCTGCGGTTTTGTTTTCACGGTTTTCGGTATGGCCGAGGCTATCCGTGTTAACGTAGTAGATGGGCCACTTTTGTGGCAAGGGGGCCGATCTGCGGGCCAGGGTAGCTAAAAGAGCCCCGTCCCAAAAAGACTGATTGGGAGCTGGGGCGTGTCGATGCGATAGTATTGCATG
>USHT01000016.1 GCA_900554455.1 uncultured Collinsella sp. | reverse complement strand
GTGCTGCAGTGCGAGACGGTGGAGACCACGGCGATCGGTGCCGCGTACTTGGCGGGCCTTGCCGTCGGCTATTGGGAGGACCTGGAGGAGCTGGAGCAAAACGCTCAGATCGTTAAGACCTTCCTTCCCCATATGTCCGCCGAGCGCCGTGAGAGCAATCTCGCTGGTTGGCGTGATGCCGTCAAGCGTTCGCTCAACACCGCTCAGTAGGGTTGCGACGAGCTGCTCGATACAACAAACCGCTAAACTAATGCATGGCGTGCGGTGGCGACATTGCTGCGCGCCTTGTCAGCAAGGCCGTTTTGCGGCCGCAACGAAAGGGGCAATCAACCCATGACCGTCACCTACGATGCGTCCCGTGTGACGCTTGTCGATCACCCGCTCGTCCAGCACAAGCTGTCGATCCTGCGCGACAAAAACACCGGCACCAACCAGTTCCGCCAGCTCGTGCGCGAACTCGCGCTTTTTGACGGCTACGAGGCCATGCGCGACCTGCCCATGGAAGACGTCGAGGTCGAGACCCCCATCACCACCGCCACGTTTAAGCAGCTTGCCGGCAAAAAGCTCGCCATCGTTCCCATCCTTCGTGCAGGCCTTGGCATGGTCGACGGCATTCTCGACCTGGTACCCTCTGCCCGCGTGGGCCACATCGGTATGGAGCGCGACGAGGTTACCCACGAGCCGCATGAGTACTACTGCAAGATGCCCAAGGATATCGACCAGCGCATCTGCCTGGTCGTCGACCCCATGCTCGCCACGGGCGGTTCGGCCGAGATGGCCATCAGCTACCTGCGCGAGCGCGGTGTCAAGGACATCCGCATGCTGTGCATCGTCGCGGCCCCCGAGGGTCTCAAGTCGCTGACCGAGAAGGACCCAGATGTGCATATCTATACCTGCGCTATCGATGACCATCTCAACGAGGCTGCCTACATCGTTCCCGGCCTGGGCGACGCCGGCGATCGCATCTACGGCACGCTCTAGTCGCTGGGCTAAGACGGCCGCGGCTGCAAATAGGAAGAAATGGTGCGCGCGGGCAAGTAGAAGACGCCTGTGCGCACCTTTAGTTAATGGACGTTTTGCCCTGCAGGGTTCGAGAAAAACGTATTACCGTACCTGCGGCATAAAGAAGGTCTTAAGAAAACGAACAGGTGCGTATTAACCGATGCTTTTTCGGTTGTACTTTAGCAATTGGCTCGTACAATAGTCACCAATGTTTGGCGGGAACTGTCCTGTGAGGCGTTAAAAAGGAAAGCGAGGAAGCCAGTGTTTCAGATAGCCGATCTGCTCGCTATCGTTGCAGGCGCCATCGCGGGCGCAATTGCCTTCCTTCCCTTTGTCTTTACGCTCAAGCCGGTTCTTGACGATAAGCAGAATGCGGACATGCTCAAGGGTATGGTGAGTCTGGCGGTCTCGGCAATCGCTCTGCTCGTCTTTACCTTGGTTGTGTTTGTGTTGTTCGGAGAGGCATTTCGCATGTTCCTCCTGGGCGAGGCGATCGGCTTCGTGGCCTTTATGGCCGCCTGCGCGGTTCGCGTCGCCAAGGCGCTGCGAGATCCTCATGAGGTCGAAAGGTAAGTCGTGGAAATTTTTGAAAAGCTGCCTGATGAGATTAATCATCTGGTCAGCGAGTTCAGCTCCACCCCTGTCGTGGGCGATCTGAGCTGCGGCATCACGCAGTACTCGTTTTGGCTGATCGTCTCCACGATCGTGCTCCTGATCGTCCTGGCCGTGTTCAAGAAGAAGCAGACCCTGGTTCCCAAGGGCTTCTTCGTCAACGGTTTCGAGTACATCATCGAGTACGTCGAGAACGATATCGGCAAGGGTGTCGTGGGTGAGAACTGGAAGAAGCACTTCCCGTTCCTGTGCTCGCTTTTCCTGTTCATCCTGATCAATAACATGATCGGCCTGATCCCGGGAATGAAGCCCGGCACCGGCGCAATCGGCTCCACCGCTGCGCTCGCCATCTTCGCCTTCGTGTACTTCATCTACTACGGATGCAAGGCTCACGGCGTGATCGGCTACATCAAGAGCCTCGCCCCGCAGGGCGTGAGCTTCCCGATGAACGTGCTTGTGTGGGTCGTCGAGCTTTTCTCGACCTTCCTGCGCCTCATCACGCTCGCCGTCCGTCTGTTCTGCAACATGTTCGCAGGACACGTGGTCATGGGCTCGTTCGCCATCATGGCGAGCATGTTCATGCAGCCGCTGCTTCAGCAGGTTTCCGCGGCCCACGCCGTCGGCGCCCTGCCTTCGCTGGCCTGGCTTGCCATCCTCATCCTGATCTATGCGATCGAGCTTGTGGTCGGCGCCATCCAGGCTTACGTCTTCACGGTCCTTACCGCCGTGTATGTCTCCGAGGCAGAGGAGGTCGCGGAGGAGGAGTAGTCTTCCGTTCGCGCCTTAAAGGTAAGGCAATTCGTTAAACCGCCGGTGCCCGTACCCATGGAGCCCGGCAGTTATAAAAAGGTTATCCTGCGTGAAATAAGACACGCACGACAAAGGAGGAATCGTGGGAGTTATCGGTTACGGTCTCGGTGTTATCGGCGCTGGTCTTGCTATCGGCCTGTCTGCTCTGGGTGCTACGGGTGCTATGGCCCGTCAGCCTGAGGTCCAGGGCCGCGTGTTCACCGTCTTCATCATGGGCTCCGCCTTCGGCGAGGCTCTGGCTCTGATCGGCTTCGTTGTCGCGCTGATCGTTAAATAGCACGGAGCGTCAAGTATGAATCTTTCATCCCAGAAGAGCGCGATCGCACTCTCCGCGTCCGCGGCCGCGCTGCTCATGCCGGTTTCCGCGTTCGCCGAGGACGGCGCTGCCGGTGCGGACATCCTCATCCCTAAGATGGCGGAGTTCATCCCGGCGCTTATCGCCTTCCTGATCATCTGGATCGTGCTGGCCAAGGTCGCCCTGCCGGGCATCATGAAAACCATGGAGGAGCGCGGCAAGAAGATCGAGGAGAGCCTCGACGAGGCCGAGAAGACCAAGCAGGAGGCCATCGCCAAGCGCTCTGAGTCCGACTCGATCGTCACCGACGCCCGTCGTCAGGCTGCCGACATCGTTCTCGAGGCCCGTAAGGACGCCGAGTCCGAGCGCGCCCGTATCATCGAGGCTGCTCACAAGGAGGCCGAGGAGATCATCGCCAAGGCCCATACGACCGTCGAGGACGAGCGCAAGTCCATCTACGCCGGTGCCGCGAGCTCCATCGCCGACCTGTCCGTTGCCGTCGCCACCAAGATCGTGGGCGAGGCACTCGAGGACGAGGCCGGGCAGAAGAAGCTCATCGAGCGCTACATCCAGGAAGCAGGTAGCCTGAATGCCGACTAGCCGCTATCAGGACAAGGTGCTCGAGACCTACGCGCGCTCCCTCATGGAAGCCGCCAAGGCCGAGAACCATGTGTTCGAGGACCTCGAGATGATCGAGCGCCTGGCTTCCGCCAGCCCCGAGATCATCGCCGTGCTCGACACCATGTCCAAGCGCGACCAGCTCGACCTTCTTCCCAAGGTGGCAGCTGCCTTTAAGTATGTTGCCGAGGAAGACGAGGATGTAGTGGGCGTGACCGTCACCACGGCGATCCCGCTCGACGACGAGCTGCGTCAAACCATCACTAAGAAATGCGAGCAGGACTTCGGCCGCAAGGTATTCCTTATCGAGCAGGTCGACCCGTCTATCGTGGGCGGCCTGGTGCTCGAGGCCCGCGGCGAGCGTCGCGACATTTCCGTCAAGACGCAGCTGCGCGTCGCGCAGGAGACCCTCGCAAACTCTGCTAATTCGTACGGAGGTGAAGCCTAATGTCCGAAACCCTCAATGCCCAGGATATCGCCAAGAAACTGCAGGAGCAGCTCACGAGCCTCTCCGCGACGGTCGATACGCATGAGGTTTCAACGGTCGACGAGGTAGGCGACGGCATCGCGCGTGTCTCCGGCCTCAAGAGCGCCATGGCAGGCGAGCTTCTGGAGTTCAAGAGCTCCGATACCGGTGAGACCGTCTTCGGCCTTGCCCAGAACCTTGACCGTGACGAGGTCGGCGCCGTTCTGTTTGGTGCCGTCGACTCCATCAAGGAAGGCGACGAGTGCCGCACCACTGGCCGCATTATGGATATCCCCGTGAGCCGTGCCATGCTCGGCCGCGTCGTCAATCCGCTCGGCCAGCCCATCGACGGCCTGGGCGACATCGTCGCCACGCATCGTCGCCCCATCGAGTTCAAGGCCCCCGGTGTCATCGACCGTACCCCGGTGTGCGAGCCGGTTCAGACCGGTCTGCTCGCTATCGACTCCATGGTGCCTATTGGCCGCGGTCAGCGTGAGCTCATCATCGGCGACCGTAAGACCGGTAAGACCGCCATTGCCATCGACGCCATCCTCAATCAGCGCGGCAAGGGCATGGTCTGCATCTATGTCGCCATCGGCCAGAAGGCCTCCACGGTCGCTAACATCCGCGAGACCCTCGCTCAGCACGGTGCGCTCGACTACACCATCATCGTTTCGGCCACCGCTGCTGATTCCGCCCCTATGCAGTACATCGCGCCTATGGCCGGTGCCGCTATCGGCGAGTTCTTCATGTACAACGGCGAGGACGGCAAGCCCGCCAGCGAGACCAACCCCGGTGGCCACGTGCTCGTCATCTACGATGACCTGTCCAAGCAGGCTGTGGCCTACCGTCAGATGTCGCTGACGCTGCATCGTCCGCCCGGACGCGAGGCCTATCCTGGCGACATCTTCTACCTGCACTCTCGTCTGCTCGAGCGTGCCGTCAAGATGTCCAAGAAGAACGGTTACGGCTCCATGACGGCTCTGCCGATCATCGAGACCCAGGACGGCGACGTCTCGGCCTACATTCCGACCAACGTCATTTCCATTACCGATGGTCAGATCTATCTGCAGTCCGAGCTCTTCTTCCAGGGCCAGCGCCCGGCAGTCGACGTGGGCATTTCCGTGTCCCGCGTCGGTGGCGACGCGCAGACCAAGGCTATGAAGCAGGTCGCCGGCAACCTCCGTCTGGACCTCGCTTCGTACCAGGAGCTCGCCGGCTTTACGCAGTTCGGCTCCGACCTCGACGAGGCCACGCAAAAGCAGCTTACCCATGGTGCACGTATGACCGAGCTCCTTAAGCAGCCACGCTATAAGCCGTTTGAGGTTGGCGAGCAGATTGCAGTTCTGTTTGCAGGCAACGAGGGCTTCCTGGATGACCTGGAGATTGCCGACGTGCTGCCTTTCCGTGCCGAGCTCATCGAGTACATGGACAATGGCTTTGGCTCGCTGCTCGACAAGGTTCGCGCCAAGAAGATCGATGATGACACCAAGGCTGAGCTCTTGCGCGTCATCGGCGACTTCAAGCAGCAGTTCATGGCCAAGCACCATTCGGATGTTTCTGGATCAGAGGAGAACTAAGCCCCATGGCCAACCTTCGCGACATTAAGAAGCGAATCTCCTCGGTTACCACGACCAAGCAGATCACGCGCACGATGGAGATGGTCTCTACGGCCAAGATCCGTCGTGCCCTCGATCGCTCCAAGCAGGCCGAGCCCTATAAGGAGGCGCTGACCGACGTCATGTTGACGGTCGCCGGCGACGCCTCCTGTTCGGGCACCGATCCCATGCTGCAGAAGCATGAGAGCGTCAAGCATGGCCTGATTGTCGTTATTGCCTCGGACCGCGGCCTTGCCGGTGGTTTCAATACGACGGTGGAGCGCACGGCCGAAAAGCTCGCCGCTTCTTGGGCGAACGACGGCATCGAGTGCGAGATCATCGCGTGCGGGCGTAAGCCGGCCACGTATTTCCGTGACCGCGCAAACGTCGTCATGCACTTCGAGGGCAACTCCTCTGAGCCCGATTTCAACCAGGCCCGCATGATCTCCTCTCATATCTGCGATGCGTATCGTGCCGGTGAGCTTGACCGTGTCGAGCTTGTCTACCACCACGCCAAGAACCGCGTGGATCAGGAGCTTCGCGTCGAGCATCTGTTGCCGCTCGACCCCGAGATGATCGCTATGGCCCACGGTCCGCGTAAGAACGAGACCGACGCCCCTAAGCGCATCTCGTCCACGTTCGAGTTCGTGCCCTCTCCCGAGCATGTTCTCGGCAAGCTTGTGCCGTCTTATATCCTGACGGTCATCTACCAGGCCCTGATCGATTCGGCGGCTGCCGAGCAGGGTGCACGCCGCAAGGCCATGCACTCCGCGACGGAAAACGCCACCGCGATCATCTCGACCCTTACCCGCACGTATAGTCGCGTGCGCCAGGCTTCGATCACGACCGAGATTAACGAGATCGTCGGCGGAGCCTCAGCATTGGAGGAACAGTAATGGCTAATAACACCGTAAAGCTTGCGGTCGAGGAAGCCACCAAGAAGACGACTGCCGGTGATGGTCGCATCGTGCGAATCATCGGCCCTGTCGTCGACGTCAAGTTTGACGGCGCGGTGCCCCCGATCTACAACGCGCTCACGGTCGAGGCCGAGACCCCGATCGGTCATCTGAGCACGATCCTCGAGGTCGAGAGCCAGCTTCCGGGCGGCGTCGTCCGCACGGTCGCCATGTCCTCGACCGACGGCCTGCAGCGCGGCCTCATCGCCACCGATACCGGTGAGCCCATGAAGATGCCGGTCGGCCCCGAGACGCTCGGCCGCATTTGGAACGTCATGGGCAAGCCCGTCGACGGCAAGCCCATGCCCGAGGTGGAGGAGTTCTACCCCATCCACCATGCAGCGCCCCGTTTCGACGAGCTCACCACCAAGACCGAGATCTTCGAGACCGGCATCAAGGCCGTCGACCTGCTCGAGCCCTACATCCGTGGCGGCAAGACAGGCCTGTTCGGCGGCGCCGGCGTCGGCAAGACCGTTTTGATTCAGGAGCTCATCAACAACCTCGCCCAGGAGCACGGCGGCACTTCGGTGTTCACCGGCGTCGGCGAGCGTACCCGCGAGGGCACCGACCTGTTCCTCGAGATGAGCGAGTCTGGCGTTATCGACAAGACCTGCTTGGTCTATGGTCAGATGAACGAGCCGCCCGGAGCGCGTCTGCGCATCGGTCTGGCCGGCCTTACCACCGCTGAGTATTTCCGTGATCGTGGCCAGGACGTTCTGCTGTTCATCGACAACATCTTCCGCTTCTCCCAGGCAGGTTCCGAGGTTTCCGCACTGCTGGGCCGTATGCCGTCCGCCGTTGGTTACCAGCCCACGCTGGCAACCGAGATGGGCGACCTCCAGGAGCGCATTACCTCGACCAAGACGGGCTCCATTACCTCCGTCCAGGCTGTCTACGTCCCCGCAGACGACCTGACCGACCCGGCGCCTGCCACGACGTTTACGCACCTCGATGCCACCACGGTTCTTTCGCGTAGTATTTCGTCGCTCGGCCTGTTCCCGGCTATCGACCCGCTCGCGTCTTCCTCCGACGCTCTCGATCCCTCGATCGTCGGCGAGGAGCACTACCGTGTCGCCGTCAAGGTCCAGGAGCTCCTGCAGGAGTACTCCGACCTTCAGGACATCATCGCCATCCTGGGTATGGACGAGCTGTCCGAGGAGCAGCGCCTTACGGTCAACCGTGCCCGTAAGATTCAGCAGTTCCTCTCGCAGTCCTTCCACGTCGCCGAGAAGTTCACCGGCAACCCCGGTGTCTACGTCCGCGTCGAGGATACCGTCCGCTCCTTCGCCGAGATTGTCGACGGCAAGGCCGATGACCTGCCCGAGCAGGCTTTCCGCTATGCTTCCACGATTGAGGACGTGCGCGAGCGCGCCCGCAAGATGGGGGAGAAGTAGGTTATGCGTATCCGCATCGTGTGCCCCGTGAGCTGCGCCTATGAGGGCGACGCTGCGTTTGTGTCGATTCCGTCCACGGATGGCGAGTTTGGCGTTCTGCCTGCTCACTCCAGCGAGATCTGCACGATCGACCGCGGTTACGTTCGCGTTTCCGATAAGGCCATGGGCACTGTCGACCACACGTTTGCCGTGGCCGGCGGCTATGCCCAGGTTGCGGACGATGTCGTGACCGTTCTCGCCGAGCGCGCTTGCGATTTGGCGACCGTCGATGCCGACAAGCTTAAAGCTGATATTCAAGGTTTTGAAGAGAAGCTGGGTAATTTGTCGGAGGATGATGCACGCCGCGCCTACCTCTATAATGAAATCGCATGGTGTAAGCTCAAGCTTGCCCAATAGTCAAACGATTTAGCGTTCGACCATTTGCGAACACATCATGCCCGGGATGGCCCAGCCACCCCGGGCATGCTTTTTGAAAGGGTAGACCTTGGATATTATCCGCGTTGAGGGTGGCCACGCCATCGGAGGCTCTGTGCCCGTTTCGGGCGCCAAGAACTCCGCGCTCAAACTCATGGCGGCAACGCTTCTGGCGCCGGGCAAGACGACGCTGCAGAACGTGCCCGATATTTCCGATGTCCACGTGATGGGCAAGGTGCTCAAAGGCATGGGCGCTACGATCGATGTTCTCGACGAGCACACGCTCGAGATTGATACCTCTCAGGTCGATTCTTGGGAGGCCCCCTACGAGCTCGTTGCCAAGATGCGTGCTTCCACCGCCGTGATGGGACCCCTGCTGGGTCGCTTCCATCGCGCCAAGATCGCCATGCCGGGCGGCTGCAACCTGGGTGCTCGCAAGATCGATATGCACATTCTTGGTCTTGAGGCCCTGGGCGTTGAGTTCGATACCGCCCACGGTTACATCAACGCTAATGCGCCCCAAGGTCTGCGCGGTACCACCGTCACGCTCGAGTTCGCCAGCGTCGGTGCGACCGAGAACCTCATCATGGCCTCTGTGCGCGCGCAGGGCACCACGGTTATCGACAATGCCGCCCGCGAGCCCGAGATCGTCGATCTCGCCAACATGCTCAACGAGATGGGCGCCAAGATTGTCGGCGCGGGTACGCCCGTCGTGACCATCGAGGGCGTGGAAGAGCTGCATCCTGTTACCCATCGCGTAGTGGGCGACCGCATCGAGGCCGGTACCTTTATCGTTGCCGGTGCGTTGATGGCCGACGATCGCGGTGTCGATGTCACGGGCTTTTGCCCCATTCACTTGGGCATGGTACTCAAGAAGATGGAGCTCATGGGTATCGACTGCGAGCGCGTCGAGGATGGCGTCCATGTAAACCGTGCCGAGCGTATCAAGCCGGTCGACATCCAGACGCTTCCGTTCCCCGGCTTCCCGACGGACATGCAGGCGCAGATTATGGTGCTCTCCGCCCTTGCCGACGGCAGTTCCGTTATTACCGAGAACATCTTCGAGAATCGCTTTATGTTTGCCTCTGAGCTGGTGCGCATGGGTGCCGACATTCGTATCGAGAGCCATCATGCCATGATTCATGGCGTCAAGGGCTTCTCGGGTGCACAGGTTGCCTCGCCCGATCTGCGTGGCGGAGCGGCCCTCGTCGTAGCGGGCTTGATCGCCGACGGGACGACCGAGGTTTCGGCCATCCATCACATCAAGCGCGGCTACGAGCAGTTTGTCGAAAAGCTGCAGGCGCTCGGCGCGCATGTCGAGCATGCTACCGTCCCCGATCCCGTCATCTACTAATACAGGTTGCCTATGTTTAATAAAAAGCCCCTCGCGGATACCACCGCCCGAAGACCCTCAACTGGTGCGCAGGCCAAGATCTACAGTCGCGATAACGTGGCTCGCTATTCCGAGCGCGCTCGTCAACGTCGTCGTAGCCACACGATTCGTCACGTCGCGCTCATTGTCGTGCTTGGCGTGCTGCTGAGTGCCACTACCGCTGCTGGCCTGTGGTTTGCCACCATTATGGGCAAGCTCGGCGATTCTAATGTCATTACCGACAATCTGCGTCGGGTTCTGGTTGACACCGATGAGGCAAAGGATCCGTTCTACGTGCTGCTTCTTGGCACCGACGGCCGTCCGGGCGAGGATACGTATCGTGCCGACTCGATTATCCTGGCACGCATCGACCCCACGCAAAAGCAGGCGACGCTCATTTCCGTTCCGCGCGACACCAAGGTCGAGTACAAGGGCGAGACCATGAAGATCAACGCCTGCCATACCGTTGGCGGCGCCGAGGCCATGGTCGAGGCGGTCAACGAGCTGTGCGGTGTTCAGATTTCCCACTATGCCGAGGTCAGCTTCGACGGTATGCAGGCACTGATTGATTCGGTTGGCGGTATCGACATTAACGCAACCGATGATGTTGACGACCCCGAGCACCTGGATATTAAGATTACCGCTGGCCAGCAGCATATGGACGGTGCCACCGCCCTTACCTATGCCCGCTGCCGCTACACCTATGCCGACGGCGATTACACGCGCATGCGCCACCAGCGTCAGGTGCTTGGCGCCCTTGCCAACCAGATTCTCAATAACTTCGATGCCACGAAGATCTTTGGCCTGGTTAATTCGCTGTCCGATATGCTCGTAACCGATATGAGCGTTCAGGATATCGTGGCTACGGTCAACGCCATGCGCGGTATGGATGTCGACGGTATCTACTCGGCCAACCTGCCCTCGTACGCCGACGACAGCACCATGATCGACGGTGTGAGCTACGTCTTTGTCTACGAGGACGAGCTCAAGGAAATGATGGAGCGCGTCGATGCCGGCAAGGATCCCAAGGGTCCCAACACCATGGGTCTTTCCGATGGTTCCAGCTCTACGATTGGCGACCTGAACAACAACACGTCTGACGATTACGCAAACGGTACCGCAACCTCATCGGTCAGCTCTGACGATTCCGATGGCTCAAGCGATTCAAGCGTTTCGGACTACTACGAAGAGCCCACCGGCGACGGCAACGGCTACGAGGCCAACTACTAAGTTACGGCGTTTTACCAAACGCCGTAACGGCTCGACGCTGCGCGCCGCCCAGGGCGACAATTTGTCATTCAAAAGGCAGGACATGACCAGAAGGTCAATGCCCTGCCTTTTTCATGCCAACTTGTTCGCTCTGGACGTCGCTCGCTGACGTTGATTCAACCAGCGATGCCGACTACTCCCCTTGCACCAAAAACCGCCCCGTTCTCGGTTTTGAGGACGGGGCGGTTTTGCTTACCTAGATTGTTCGAGTTCCTTATGCAAAGCGGGCGACGAGCTCCTGGAGCACGTCGGTCATCTTGACGAGCGAACTGACCGGGACGAACTCGTTGACGCCGTGGTAGCAGTAGCCGCCCGTGGAAAGGTTGGGGCAGGGCAGACCGCGGAACGACAGCTGCGCACCGTCGGTACCACCGCGAATCGGCAGCACCTGGGGCTCAATGCCGCAGGTAAGGTAGGCTTCCTTGGCGACATCGATAAGCTCGGGGTAGTCACGCACGATCTCGGCCATGTTGCGGTACTGCTGCTTGATCTCGACCGTCACGCGCTCTTCGCCCAGACGCTGGTTGAGCAGTGCTGCGGCGGCATCCATCAGCTCGAGCTTCTGCTGGAACTTGGCGGCATCGTGATCACGGACGATATAGCGCGCCGTGGCATGGTCGACCGTTGCCGAGACGCCCTCAAGGTGATAGAAGCCCTCGTAGCCCTCGGTGTATTCCGGACGCTGCTCGTAGGGGAGCAGGGCATTGAAGTCGCAGAACAGATTGCCCGCGTTGACCATGCGGCCTTTGGCGTCACCGGGATGGATGGATTG
>USHT01000015.1 GCA_900554455.1 uncultured Collinsella sp. | reverse complement strand
GATTTCTGCCCGGGTATCCGCAAGATTACTCTGTCGCGGAATCCCGAATTTCTCCACAAAATCAGATCTTATATACGCGATCTGCTTTATTTGCATTGTTCTTTTTCTCCATCAACAAACATCATCACAAAAGCAACTGCCAGAATTGCAGAAGCGATCAGAAGTGCCTTTTCAGCAAACATTTCCACACAGGCATTTCCGATAATTGCACCGATCACAAAGAAGAAGATGATTCCATAGTACAAAAGTCCTTTCTTGATATATTCTTTATCTTTCGTGTTCGCATAACTGCACATATGCTGGGTCGCACTTCGTAAGTTTCCGATGCACATGGTGGTTGCAATTCCGTTTCCATGGATTTTGCGGAAGCTTTCCACCTGAATCCCACACGCAAGGGACGTGAGTGCATTCGCCACCAGATTAAAATCCTGTGGGATGATCAGACGATGCGTTATCTGAATTTTGAGACTACCTACTATCTGCAGGGCGATCTGCTGAAGCGTTTACAGGAAATTCTGTAGAATAGAAAAAGCGAATATTCGCAATCCACTTTGCTGCTTACCTGATTCGATTATGCTCTTGCCTCAGAACCTGCCTTCTTGCTTAACAGCTCCTTACCGGATGTGACAACGATGATCACACCGAGAACCATAAGAAGAATCGCAACGATCAGCTGAAGTCCTTCAACCATAAATACTGCGGTACCTGCGCTGAATGCGTTTACAAGAGCAAGCGTTCTCTGAACCAGTGCTGTGAAGGTTACGCAGAGCATGATCACGCACGGTACGATCAGGGTCTTGTTCTGTCTGCCTGTTACCTTTAAGAATACGCAGAGTGTGATCAGAACAAGTGCACTTAACAGCTGGTTTGCGCTTCCGAATAACGGCCAGATGTTGGAGTAACCGACTCTTGTAAGGATATAGCCGAATGCAAGTGTAATGATCGTGGATACATATTTGTTGCAGAGGAATTTTCTCCAACCCTCCGCATTCTCCATATCGTCTACGGAGAAAAGCTCCTGGAAGGACATACGTCCGATACGTGCTACCGCATCAAGGCTTGTAAGAGCAAGAGCGGATACACACATGGTCATGAAGCACTGTGCAACATAGATCGGAAGACCGAACATCTCAAGAAGTCCAGCAACGCCGGAGGAGAAGATCTGGAACGGAGTTCCTACGGCCGCAGTGCCGTCAGCGGCTGCAGCGGCACCTGCTACGCAGAGTGCAAGTACAGCTAAGAGGCTCTCAAGAACCATAGCGCCGTAACCGACTTTTAACATATCTTTCTCGTTCTCGATGGTCTTGGTAGCCATGACGCCGGGGACGCCGCAGCCCGAGGACACGAGCATGGGGATGAAGGACTTACCGGACAGGCCAAAGCGGCGGAACACGCGGTCCATGATAAAGGCGACGCGGGCCATGTAGCCGCAGTCCTCCAGGAAGGACAGCATCACGAACAGCAGGAACATCTGCGGGACGAAGCCGAAGATGGCGCCCAGGCCGCCGACGATGCCGTCGCAGACCAGCGAATCGACCAGGCCACCGTCCTCGGTGCCGCCCGCCACAAGGGCGTCGTGCACCACGGTGGTGATACCCGGGACATAGGGGCCGTACTGTGCCGGGTCGACCGAGTCGGCATTGTCACCCGCAGCCTCGACGGCCGCGTCGTAGGCGTCGCGACCCTGGCCGAGCACATACCAACCGTCGGTACCGAAGAGCTGGTCGTTGGTGAAGTCGGTCACCGTGCCGCCCAGGGTAGAAACGGCGATGTAGTACACGCAGAACATGATGACCACAAAGATCGGCAGGCCCAGGATACGGTTGGTAACCACGCGGTCGATCTTCTCGGAGGTGCTCATCTTTGCCGGAGCCTTGGTGAGGCACTCGTCAATGATGTGGGCAATCACGCCGTAACGCTCGCCGGTGATGATGGACTCGGCGTCGTCGTCGCAGTCCTGCTCGCACTGGGCGACCAGCTGCTCCACGCGAGCGGCCTTCTCCTTGGTGAGGTTGATGAGCTTGCAGGCGTCTGCGTCACGCTCGAACAGCTTGACGGCGTAATAGCGGCGCTTGTTGGCGAGAACGCTCGCCGGAAGGTTGTTCTCGATGTGATCTAGAACGTCCTCGATGGAGGAGTCGAACTTGTGCTCCGGCACCTGGCCCTTGGAAGCAGCGGACTTCTTGACCTGCTCGAACAGCTCCTTAATACCCTTGTTCTTAAGGGCCGAGATCATCATGACCGGGCAGCCGAGCTTCTTGGAGAGCTTGTCCGTGTCGATCTTGTCGCCGTTCTTCTCGACCAGGTCGGCCATGTTGAGGGCAACGACCACGGGCAGGCCGGTCTCGATAACCTGAAGCGCCAGGTACAGGTTACGCTCGAGGTTGGTGGCGTCGACCACCTGGACGACAACATCGGGCTCGCCGCTCATGAGGTAATCGCGCGAGCATTGCTCCTCGGGGCTGTAGGGGGAAAGCGAGTAGATGCCAGGGAGGTCCGTGATGGTAACGTTCTTGTCGCTTAGGAGCTTGGCTTCCTTTTTCTCAACCGTGACGCCGGGCCAGTTGCCAACGTAGCCGTTGGCGCCGGTAATCAGGTTGAAAAGCGTGGTCTTGCCGCAGTTGGGGTTACCCGCCAGCGCGACATGGATCTGAGAATCCGCCATTCAATCCTTCTTCCTTGTATGTCTGCGCTGCTTTCTCCGCGCAGGCTGGATAATGTGCTTCAAAGATGCTGCATTAAGTTAGAAAAACCTAACTTTATCTGCAGAAATATGCGCCGCGAGTCCTTACTGAACCTCGACGACGGCGGCCTCCTCCTTGCGGATGGAAAGCTCGTAGCCGCGCACGTTGATCTCGACCGGATCACCGAGCGGTGCAACCTTCACGACCTTGAACGAAGTGCCCTTGATGAGCCCCAGGTCCATAAGGTGGCGGCGAAGCGCACCCTCACCGTGAAGCTTGACGATGGTGGAGCTCTCGCCCACCTTAACGTCACCCAACGTCTTCATCCTCTTGTCCCCCTTTCGGTTTTTATGAAATGCTGCAGACTAACCGACGGTCATGATGTGCATGGCAACCTTGGAATCGATACCAAAGCGTGCGCCCAGCACGGTGACGATAATATTGGCGCCACTCGAGCTCACCACGTGGATTTCGTTGCCCTCGACAAAGCCGAGGTCCTTGAGGTGGTGTTTCATGTCCTCATTGCCCTTTACACGGGACACGCGCACGGTTTCGCCCGCTTTTACCATCGAAAGCGGCATGGCCGGCATCTGCGGTCCGCAAGACATGAGTTGCTCCTAACGTCAGTTCGTCCTCAACATCGACGCGTAAAAAGTTAACCACGTCTATGTTCGCTATAGTAAACTAGCACGTGGTTAACTTTTTGGAAAGGGTCCGCATTCAGATTTCGAAAAAGTTTCCTATACGAAACAAAAAGGCGCGGCAAAGGACCATCCTTTACCACGCCCTGTCATG
Organism: uncultured Collinsella sp.; assembly: GCA_900554455.1. Lineage (GTDB taxonomy): Bacteria > Actinomycetota > Coriobacteriia > Coriobacteriales > Coriobacteriaceae > Collinsella. The sequence goes on along the minus strand of USHT01000015.1, from coordinate 8,422 downwards.
CTTAAAGCGAGAGATTTCTGATCGATGTGACACAGGAGGCCTCATCTACGCCCGAAACGCGGAAGATGATGTCCTCGCCGCACTCGCCGTAGAGAGCCATGAGTCCCATAACATCGCGGCCATCCGTGTGGCGATCGCCGATGCTGACTGACACGTCGCTACGATGCTTGGCAATGATGTCATAGAGCAGCGCAACCGGGCGGGCATGTAATCCCAACGGATCTTTAATCGTCTTTGTAAACTCGACCATGTCCCCTCCCACGACATCGCACATTCGGCCGGCAAACCCAGCCATGTGGTAGTTATTGTAGCGTTAGATGCTTGTTGAGGGCGGGACGGAAATCGCATCCCATTTCGAGCGTCAATGATGGGACACAGTTTCCGCCAGAAGGCTCAACCGGAAAGTGCGACCCGTTATTTGGCTGGATTCTGGGACGCAATTTCCCAAAGGGGCCTGTTTGGGAAACTGCGACCCGTTTTGGACGCAAATTCTGGGACGCACTTTCCGCGACGCCCGGTCACCCCATGCCCTCACAATATCGGCGTATAAAAAACGAGGGAAGGCACGCGTCCTTCCCTCGCAACGGGCAATATGTAGCCGCTTGCCTACATCAGGCGCAGGCTGACGTCCTTGAGCTGGGCACCACTAACGGCACTCGGGGCGCCCGACATAAGGTCGGAGCCGCTAGCCGTCTTGGGGAACGCCATGACGTCGCGGATGGAGTCGGAACCGGTGAGCAGCATGCACACGCGGTCCAGACCCAGAGCGAAACCGCCCATCGGGGGCGCACCAAACTTGAGAGCCTCCATGAGGAAGCCGAACTGAGACTCGGCGCGCTCCTCGGTAAAGCCCAGGAGCTTGAGCATGGACATCTGCATCTCGGCGTTGTGGATACGCATACCGCCGCCGCCGGCCTCAAAGCCGTCCATGACAAAGTCGTAGGTGCACGAACCGGCTGCCAGCGGATCGGCCTCGATCTTGGCGATGTCGGTCTCGGTCGGCAGGGTAAAGGGCTGGTGCTCGGCAGCATAGGCCTTGCGATCCTCGTCCCAATGGAACAGCGGGAAATTGACGACCCACAGGAAGTCGTGACCCTCGCGCTTGATCTCGAGCGCATTGGCCATGTGGGAACGCATGCCGCCCAGGATCTCGTCGGAGAGCAGGCGCGGGCCGGCGGCGAACATCACAAGGTCGCCGGGCTCGACGTCCATGCGCTCGCGCAGAGCGGCCATCTCCTCGTCCGAGAAGAACTTGACGATGGGGCTGTTGATGGAGCCGTCCTCACGGAAGGCGATCCAAGCCAGGCCCTTGGCGCCAAACGTGGAGGCCACGCCGGCAAGCTTATCGATCTTGGCACGTGCCCAGGCACCAGCGCCCTTGGCGTTGATGGCCTTGACGACAGAGCCCTCCTCGTTTGCGGCAGTCGCAAAGACCTTGAACTTGGAGTTGGCAAAGATGTCGGTCAGGTCGACCAGGTGCATGCCATAGCGGGTATCGGGCTTGTCGGAGCCATAGGTGTCCATGGCCTCCCAGTAGTTCATGCGACGCAGCGGCGTGGGCATCTCGACACCCATGCGGCCGAAGGCATCGGACAGAACTTCTTCGAGCGCGCTCATGACATCGTTCTGGTCCACGAAGGACATCTCGATATCGACCTGGGTGAACTCGGGCTGACGGTCGGCACGCAGGTCCTCGTCGCGGAAGCACTTGGCAACCTGGTAGTAGCGCTCGACGCCACCGACCATGAGCAGCTGCTTCAGGAGCTGCGGGGACTGCGGCAGGGCGTAGAAGTTACCCGGCTGAATACGGCTGGGAACGATGAAGTCGCGAGCGCCCTCGGGCGTGGACTTGAACAGGGAGGGCGTCTCGACCTCCATGAACTCACGGTTGTGCAGCGCCTCGCGAATGGCAAAGGTGAAGTCGGAGCGCAGCTTGAGGTTGGCCATCATCTCGGGACGACGGAGGTCCAGATAGCGATAGCGCAGGCGGGTGTCCTCGCTCGTCTCGATGCCGTCCTCGATCTGGAACGGCGGGGTGACGGACGTGTTGAGGACCTCGGCGTGGTCGGTCAGGACCTCGATCTCGCCGGTCGCGAGCTTGGTGTTGGTGGTCTCCTCGCCACGGGCGCGCACGACGCCGTGGATCTTGATAGGCCACTCGGGACGCATGGTCTCGGCGATCTTAAAGGCGTCGCCGTCAGAGTGCTCGGGGTCGAAGGTGAGCTGCGTGATGCCCTCGCGGTCGCGAAGGTCGCAGAAGATAAGGCCGCCGTGGTCGCGGCGACGGCTCACCCAACCGGTGAGGGTGACCTCTTCGCCCACGTTCTCGAAGCGAAGCTCGCCGCAGGTACGGGTGTGCATGGAATGCTCGTCGATGGGACGGGTCTGGCTCATACCAGTGATCCTCCTTTATGGATCTGTGCCGCCCCGTGTCGTTCCGGGCGGCGTCGTACAGATTTGCCCAGCCTGCGTAAACCGCGCAGCCAGACATGGCGTTCTATCTTATCGCACCTGTGTCGATGTGCCGCGGAAAAGTAGCTCCTGCCCAAAGACTTGACGGAGACGAAACAATTGACGCGCCGCGGCACCCGCCCGCGCTCGTCGCGTGCGACAATATGCCCCAATAAAACAGCACTTGGAAAGGCCCGTCATGACTGCACGCCTCATCGTTATGGATATCGACTCCACGCTCATCAACCAGGAGGTCATCGATCTTTTGGGCGAGGAGGCCGGCGTGGGCGAGCAAGTTGCACAGATCACCGAACGCGCCATGCGCGGCGAGCTTGACTTTAAGCAGGCGCTCGAGGAACGCGTGGGGCTGCTTGCCGGCTTGGATGAGAATGTGTTCGAGCGCACCTTTGAGCGCGTGACGTTTACCCCTGGCGCGCTGGAGCTTGTGCGATCGGCGCACAGCAAGGGCTGGAAGGTCGGCGTGGTAAGCGGCGGCTTCCATGAGGTGGCCGACAAAATCGTGGCCGCCGCGGGCATCGATTTTTGCCTGGCTAACCGCCTGGAGGTCGTGGACGGCAAGCTCACCGGTAAGCTGGCGGCAGACATTGTGACCAAGGAGTCCAAGCTCATCCAGCTGCTGGATTGGGCAGTCGAGTGCGGTGTCGATGTGGCCCATACCGTCGCGATCGGTGACGGCGCCAACGACATCCCCATGATTCAAGCCGCGGGTACGGGCATCGCGTTTTGCGCCAAGCCCAAGACGCGCGAGGCCGCCCCATTTGCCATCGACGAGCGCAATCTGATGCTCGCCATGGACATCATCCTGCGCGACTAGCCGATCCATCTAACAATTGAATCAGTCTGTCCTATAGTTTCCGAACAATTTTGTCTTAGTGTTCGGAAACAACCCTTCGCGTGCTAAACTTTTCTGCGTCGAAGGGAACTTATATGGACAAAAGAGATCTTGAGCAATTGCTAAGTGACGTGGCAGACGGAAGCATTATGCCGGCCGATGCCCTCACGCGCATCCAGACGGCGCCAACCGCCGATCTGGGTTTTGCGCAGCTCGATCTTTCACGCGGGGTACGCCAGGGAGCCGGCGAGGTTGTCTACGGTGCCGGTAAAACCGCCGAGCAGATTGCCGCCATTATCGAGGCGCTGCGCGATGCCGGCCAGGAGCGCATCCTGGTCACGCGCCTGGACAGCGAAAAAGCGGCCCGTACCTCGGAGCTCCTCGACAACGGCATCGACCTGGGATATGTCCCGGACGCACAGCTCGCCCTCGTGGGAGGCAAGCCCTCCCCCACTGGCAACGGACGCATCGTCGTCGCCTGCGCCGGCACAAGCGACCTGCCCGTCGCCGAAGAGGCGGCACTGACGGCCGAGTTCTATGGCAACGAGGTCGACCGCCTCTACGACGTAGGTGTCGCCGGCCTGCACCGCCTGCTCGCACATGCCGAGGAACTTGCCCGGGCGCAGGTGGTCATCGCCATCGCCGGCATGGAGGGCGCACTGGCGAGCGTTGTCGGCGGTCTGGTGAGCTGTCCGGTCATCGCCGTTCCCACCAGCGTGGGCTACGGCGCGAGCTTTGGTGGCGTAGCCGCGCTGCTCGCCATGCTCAACTCCTGCGCCAGCGGCGTTTCGGTCGTCAATATCGACAACGGCTTTGGCGCCGCCTACCAGGCAAGTCTTATCAATCATCTGAGCGCCGGCACACCTCGCGCCCGTTAAGGAGCATTTCATGTCCAACCATCAGCACACGCTTATCATCGACGGCACCTCGGGCATCAGCGGCGACATGACCGTCGCGGCCCTGCTCGACCTGGGCGCCAGCGAGGAGCACCTGCGCGAACAGCTCGCCACGCTGCCGGTCGACGGCTTTGAGATTGCCGTCACGCGTGCAAACAAGCATGGCATCGACGCCTGCGATTTCGACGTCCAGCTTGCAGAGGAGCTCGAGAACCACGACCACGATATGGCCTGGCTCTACGGCAACGAAGCAGCTGCCGAGCACACGCACGAGCATGAGCACCACCATCATGACCATGGCGAGCACGAACACGAGCACTGCCACGAGCATGACCATGAGGCCCATGGCCATGGCCACGAGGACCACCATCACGCCCATCACCATCACCACCGTTCTTTGGCGGATGTCACTGCCATCATCGATGGCTCACGGCTAAGCGATGGTGCCAAGCGTCGTGCCCTCGCCATTTTTTCCGTACTCGCTACTGCCGAGGCCAAGGCTCACGGCAAAACGCCCGAGACCGTCATGTTCCACGAGGTAGGCGCCATCGACTCCATCGTCGACATCTGCTCGGTCGCCATCTGTCTCGATGACCTGGGTATCGAGGACATTGTCGTCGAGTCGCTCTCCGAGGGTCACGGCACCATTCGCTGCGCCCACGGCCTCATGCCCATTCCCGTCCCCGCTGTCGTCAACCTGTGCCAGGCGGGCAATATCGCCCTCACGCCTGCACCGATCGCCGGCGAGCTCGTGACGCCCACGGGCGCCGCCATCGTCACCGCGCTGCGTACGTCCGACCAAATGCCCTCACGCTACCGCATCGAAGGCGTCGGCTACGGCGCCGGCAAGCGCCCCTACGAGGGTTGCTCCGGCACGCTCCGTTGTCTGCTCGTTCACGTGGATGCATAGCCATGGATGCCCGCAAAGAAAAAAGCCGCGCTGCCATCGTCGCGGCGTTCTCCGAGCTGCTACGCGAAGAGGACTACGGCAAGATTACCGTCGGCGACATCATCGTGCGCGCTCACGTAGGCCGCGCGACATTCTACGGCCTCTTTAAGAGCAAAGACGACCTACTGTCCGAGCTCGTGAGCGACATCTGCGCCCACGCCCTCGACGATCATGGCACGCCGCTCGACGACCCACTCGTGCAGGTCGAGCATATCCTCAACAACCTCTGGGAGCGCCGCCAGGGCGTTCGAGCCCTCGTAGCCGGCGCCGGCTCCCGCGTCTTCGCCGACTGCTTACGCAAGACCATCATGTCACGAGCAGCCGAAACCGTCCCCGCCGACTCCACAGGCCCCGCTGGCACCATGGACCGCAGTTTCTTACTACACCACATAGCCTCAAGCTTCGTAGCCACCGTCCAATGGTGGGCCTGGCACAACTTCCAAGCAGACAAAGCCGACGTAGCCAAAGACTACTTATCAGCCATAAAGCCCCTCTTCAACTAAGTAAACCCCTTATCCCAAAGTTCCGCCCTCATCTCAAAGACCCGAACCCAAAGCACAATCCATCCCAAAGTGTCGACAGCAGCCCAACGCCCCTACCAGCAACAAGCCCCTCCCATCCAAATTCAGATATATATGTTGGGTTGCTTGTACGAACGCAACAAAGACCCCGCAGCTGGCCGCATGGGGTAACTTCCCAGCGCATTCCGCAGGACGCAAAAAGGCTCGCCGCACGAAGTGCGCAGCGAGCCTTTTTGCATGTCCGAGGACGCGCTGAGAAGTTACCCCATGCGGCCAGCGGACAACTATGTAGCCTCAGACTAGAACATGCCCAAGAAACCGTGCACAAACAGCGCGGCCAGAGCGGCACCGACAAACGGAGCGATGCCAGGAACGAGCAGGCCGTACTTCCAGTTGTTGTCAGCCTTGTTCTTAATCGGCAGCACCTGATAGGCCATGCGAGGACCAAGGTCACGAGCCTGGTTCATGGCGAAGCCGGTGATGCCGCCCATGCCCATGCCAACAGCCCAAACGATCAGACCGACGCAGATAGCGAGCATCAAAACGTTCTCGCCGGCACGGCTAGCGGTAGCCAGGATGGCGCTGATGAACACAAAGGTGCAGATAGCCTCGCAGAAGAAGTTGCGGGCATAGTTGGTGCCCTCGGTGGTGGGGTTGGTCGAGAAGATGTTGCGCTGGGCAATAGGGTCGACGACGCCGTCGGAAGCCTTGAACTCATCGGCATACATCAACCACGCGATCACGGCGCCCACAAAGCCGCCGAGCATATCGGCAATCATGAAGGGGATGCAGCTGCTCCACGGCACCAGGCCCACGATGCACTGGGCAAGCACCATGGCGGGGTTCATGCACACGGCGCCGCCAAAGATAAACAAGGCGACCGAGATGCCAAAAGACCAGGTGGTGATGGCAAACATGTGGCCGGAGCCCTGATACTTGGTGCCCTTAAGCACGGTATCGCAGTGCACGCCCACGCCAAAGATGATCATGAGGGCCGTTGCGCCGAATTCGCAGAGGAGTTTGGTAAGCATAAAACCTTATCTTTCTTGTCGGTTATAAACGATTCGTTTAGGCCGCGTACTAGTGCTGTGCGACGACAACGCCCAGGCCATCGGGAATGACGGCCACCTTGGCATCGGCACCCTTCATCTCAAAGGCGAGCTTGAGCGCCTCATCGAGGGTGTTAACCGGCGTCATGTGCATATCCTTGATCATCTGGTGATCGCACAGGTCGGTAACCATGATCACAGGGTGATGCGCCAGGATGCGGGCAAAGATCTGGCTCGTCCACTGGTCGGGCAGGGTCTCGTCCTTAGGACGGTCGATGCAGGCGCGCTCAAACTCTGCCGGATCATTGTCGGCGATGTTGTGATAGAAGCCCTCGCCACCGTGACCGTCGGCACAACCGGCGACATCGATGATCACGCCGCCCTCGGGAAGCGTAGCCTCGGCAGAGCACATGCCCTTCACGGCCTGATAGATGTTCTGGTCGAGCGGGTAGCCGCCGTTGGTGGTAATGGCAATCTCGCACTCGACGGGCTCAACGCCGGCAAGGCTCTTCACGAACTCGCAGCCAGCCTCGTGCGCCTTGTGGATATCGCCGGCAAAGGAGCCAATGACCTCGTGCTTGCCGTTGAGCACCACGTTGAGCACAAAGGCAAGGTGAGCCATCTCGGCAGCAGCAAACATGTCCTCGCTCACGTGGTTGTGGCACAGGTTGCCGGCACGCGAATGGGAATCGTTCACAAACTGACCGTTGTGGTTGTACATGATGGTCTTGTAGCTGGCGATGCCAGGCAAGACGGACTTGCGGCTACCAGAGAAACCGGCAAAGAAGTGCGGCTCAATAAAGCCCTCGGCAAGCAGCAGATCGCAATCGGCAGCAATCTTGTTGATGATGCACTCGCCGCCAGAAGGCAGGGTGCCGATCTTTTTCATCATGCTGTCATCGGTCGCGACGTGCATAACGATTTCCTCGTTGGCAACGATCTCCTCGCCGTACTTGTTGACGAGCTCCTCGTGCGTCGACGGACGATGCATACCCGTAGCAACCAGAATACGCACGCGAGCCTCGGGCGCAGCAGAATGGATGTGATGCAGCAGAATAGGTATCGTCACACGCGAGGGAACGGGACGCGTATGATCGGAGCTAATGATGACAATATCCTTCTTGCCAGCGCAAAGCTCCTCGAGCGAAGGCGAGCCATAAGGATTGGCAAGCGACTCCTCTACCAGCTCTTCCTGCGATTTCGTGGTCTTAAACTCGTTTTGATGACCTTCCATCACACCCGCGAAGTTCTTATCCTCGAGCTCCAGATGCAACGTCTTGTGGTCAAACGGCAGTTCACATTCAAACAATGACGAGCGCCCTCTTCCTTTTCAACTGACACACTAGATAAACCGTTGGAAGGATACGCCGCTCACCGAAAAACACCACCGTCCACCGACTCATTAACACAACGTTCATATTTGACCCACAACAAAACGGCCACGATCCCAAACGGGACCGCGGCCGCAACAGTCGTAAGGCGAGAAGCGCCAAATGCATCTCAATCCCGATCGATAAGACGCGAGGCGCGAAGCGCCAAACGCGCCGCCGGGACAGGCCCCATCCTAAACGCGCGAAGCGCGCCATTATTCCCCCAGCCAGTAATCCACTGAAGACCGGACATCGCAGGGCCCGCCATTAGTTTACTTTTAGGCACACTCCGCAGGACGCAAGAAGCCCTCGCCGCACGAAGTGCGCAGCGAG
>USHT01000014.1 GCA_900554455.1 uncultured Collinsella sp. | reverse complement strand
GCCGGCGGGCGGAGAAGGATGTGGTCGATAGGGATGCGTGTCCCCTTCGCTGTTTCGCGCTTTGCGCGAAAGGCGCGTTGCTTTGGGATGGGTGGGGAACGTGGTTGCTTTGGCAACTGATCTCCGCCACAAATTACCCTTGGCATACTTGCGCGAGAACCTGCTCGTGCTACACTTGCAATTGCTGTTTCAGGGCGGGGTGGAATTCCCCACTGGCGGTAAATCGGGCGGTGCCAAAGGGGTGCCGTGGCGCAGGCGAGGTGTCTGCGACCGAGCCGATGAGTCCGCGACCCGTGCGTGTGTTGGTTCGCATGCCGGCTGAACTGGTGAGATCCCAGTACCAACGGTTAGAGTCCGGATGAAAGAGGCAGGTGATCTTATGTCTGAACAGTCGCAGCATATCCATTTTGAGAACACGAATAGGTGGAGCACCAAACAGCTCGTTACCATGGCGCTGATGTGTGCCTTGGGCGCCCTGTTTATGTACGTGCAGCTGCCCATCCTTCCTTCGGCGCCGTTTTTGACGTATGACCCGTCGCTGGTGCCGGCGATGGTGTGTGGGTTTGCGTATGGCCCCGGTGCCGGCACAGCTGTTGCCGCCATGGCGATCGTTATCCATGCGCTTACCACGGGCGATTGGGTCGGTGCGCTTATGAACTTGGTTGCCACGCTGGGCTATATTCTGCCTGCGGCTATCGTCTACCAGAAGATGCACACCTACAAGGGTGCCGTGATTGGCCTGGCACTGGGCGTTATTGCCGCTACGGTGCTTTCTATGGTTGCGAATCTGACCATTGGCGTATGGTTCTGGTATGGCTCGGTCGATGTGATCGCTCCGCTCATGATTCCTGCCGTACTGCCGTTCAACCTTATCAAGACCGTGCTTAACTCGGTGTTGACGCTGGCGGTGTATAAAGCAGTCTCCAACCTCATCACGCCTAAAAAGGACCAGGTCAAAGGCCGCGCATGATTGAGTGTCGGGGCGTTTCCTTTAGCTATGACGGTGCCGTGTCGGCACTCGACGGTGTCGATCTGAACATCGAGGACGGTGAGTTTTTCTGCATCCTCGGTGGCAATGGGTCGGGCAAGTCGACGTTTGCCAAGCATCTGAATGCGCTGTTGCAACCCGATGCGGGCACGGTACGCATCAACGGCATGGATGCGTCCGACCCCGAGCTGGTCTACGACATTCGTTCGACCGCGGGCATGGTATTCCAGAATCCCGACGACCAGCTGGTGGCAACGCTTGTCGAAGATGACGTTGCGTTCGGTCCCGAAAACCTTGGCGTGCCATCGGCGCAAATTGCGCAGCGCGTGCGCGAGGCGCTGAAGGGCGTGGGCCTGGTGGGCTTTGAGCGCCACGAGACCCATGCGCTTTCGGGCGGCCAAAAGCAGCGCGTGGCGCTTGCCGGCGTGCTTGCCATGGAACCGCGCGTGCTCATATTGGACGAGGCCTCCTCGATGCTCGATCCGCGTGGACGCAAGGGTCTCATGAAGGCTTGCCGCGCGTTGCACGATCGCGGCATGACCATCGTGATGATTACGCACTTTATGGAAGAAGCCGCCGAGGCAGATCGCATCGCGGTGTTTCAGGCGGGACGAGTTGCCATGTTGGGCACGCCCGAGGAGATTCTGACGCGGGCAGATGAGCTCGCGGAGCTCAACCTAGATATGCCGGCGTCGTGCCGTTTGGGCATGGCGCTTCGTGCGAAGGGCGTGCCCGTTCACGCGCAGGTGCGCGAGGTGGATATGGTCGCCGAGGTTGCGCAGACTTATGCCGAGCGAAGTGGGGCAGACATCGCGGGGCAGTCTTCCGTATCCCAGTTGGAAATCGCTGACGGCACTGTTCCGGTAGACAACGAGGACAACGCGTCGGAGCCCGTCATCGAGCTAGCCCGTGTTTCGTACAGTTATTCGCTCAGTCCGCGCGAGCGCCGCCGCTGGCATAAGCGCTCGGCCACTGCGGGCAAATCGAACAAACAGGCTCTCTGGGGAAACGACCCCAGCAGCCCGTGGGCACTGCGTGATGTATCGCTGACGGTGCGTCGCGGCGAGTTCCTGGGCTTGGCAGGTCATACCGGTTCGGGTAAGTCGACGCTGGTCCAGCATCTCAACGGTTTGATTTGCCCCCAGGAGGGAAGCGTTTGCGCGCTGGGGCTCGATCTGTCAAACAAGAAAGACGCCGCCGCGGTTAAGGCCAAGGTCGGCGTGGTGTTTCAATATCCCGAGCGCCAGCTATTTGCTGAGACCGTGGCGCAGGACGTGGCGTTTGGCCCGCGCAACCTTGGTCTGCCGCAAGACGAGGTTGCGCGCCGTGTCGCATCATCGCTTACGCGCGTGGGCCTCGACCTCGCCGCGATAGGCGACAAGAGTCCCTTTGAGCTTTCGGGCGGTCAGCAACGGCGTGTGGCATTCGCCGGCGTGCTCGCCATGGAGCCCGAAGTCCTGGTGCTCGATGAGCCCATGGCGGGGCTCGATCCGGCGGCGCGCAGGGATTTCCTTGAGCTTATCGATCGACTTCACCTCGATGGCCTGACCGTTGTCATGGTTTCACATAGTATGGATGACCTGGCCAATTGCTGTGACCGCATCGTCGTAATGAACGAAGGCGCGGTGTTTGCCGAGGGCACGCCCGCTCAGGTTTTTGCGCATGCGGATGAGCTTAAATCAATCGGCTTGGGTGTTCCCGCTGCCCAGCGCATGGCGCTGGCGCTTGCGAAGGCAGGCGTGCCGCTGCGCTTTGACGGCCTCTATACGGTTGAGTCGCTGGCAGACGAGTTGGTGGACCTGCTAATCGGTCGCTCGGGCGGTCCTTCTAACGTCGCGGACATTGCTAAATCAAAGACGGTCGCGCGAGAGGAGGGCTGCTAATGGAGGCGTTTTCGTTTGGTAGCTACTATCCCGGCGATAGTGCGATCCACCGCCTGGACCCACGAACTAAGTTGCTCTTGGGCTTTGTGTTTCTGATCACGACGCTCACAGTCAGCAGCTTCCGCGGACTGGCCCCGGTCGCAATCTTCGTTGTCCTGATCTATACCGTGTCCCGGGTGCCGTTGCGCCGGGTCCTATCATCGATGGCACCATTGCTGGCGATTGTCGTGGTGGTCGCAGTGCTCAACCTGTTTTCCGACCAGAGTGGGCGCATTCTGTGGCAGCTTGGCTTTTTGCGGATAAGCGAGGGTTCGCTGCATTCCGCCGCCTTTATGGCGTGCCGCCTGAGCTTGATGATGGCCGGCATGAGCGCCATTACACTCACCACGCCGACACTCGACCTCACCGCGGGCTTTGAACGTCTGCTCGCACCATTCGCGCGCGTGGGGCTCCCTGCGCACGAGCTCGGTATGATTATGGGTATCGCGCTGCGCTTTATGCCGCAGTTTGCCACCGAGATGAAGCAGACGGCTGATGCGCAAGCGAGCCGCGGTGCGCGCGTGACGGGAGGCCCGCTCGGCGGCGTGCGTATGCTCGGCAGTGTGGCGATTCCGCTGTTCACGGGCGTGTTCCGTCATGCCGAGACGCTTTCAGCCGCCATGGATGCCCGTTGCTATCATGGCGAGCAGGGTCGCACACGTCTGCATGCGCTTGCATTTGGCCGCAGCGATGCGTTGGCGGCGGTGGTGACGGCGTTGCTGCTCATCTGCGTCATCGTCATCAACCTTCAACTTGTTTAGGCGCGATTCGAGCGCAAGAAAGGGGTCCCTATGACCGACAACGACCGCACGGCTCAGCTTGAGCGCGCCTGTTCGTATCTCAGGCGCATTCCGGCGTGGTATCTGGCCACGACCGATGTGGCCGACGGGCATCAGCCCCGCGTGAGGCCGTTTTCGTTTGCCATGGTCGATGACGGTAAGTTGTGGTTTTGCACGTCGCGCGACAAGGATGTGTGGGCGGAGCTGAGCGCGAATCCCAAGTTTGAGCTCTCGGGCTGGAAGCCGGGGGAATGTTGGATCGTATTGACCGGCGAAGCCGCACTTGAGGACGACGCAGTTGCGAGCGACAAGGTGCGTCAAGCGGGTTTTAAGCACATGGTGGGCATTGGCGAGAATCACGAGAGCGCCAACGACGGCCGCCTTGCGTTTTTCTCGGTCCGCAATATCGTCGCCCGCTTCTGTGATATCGACGGCAGCGAGGAGCGCCTGGAGCTCTAACTCACACAAACCAGGCTCCCAAACTAGCTAGTACAGGAGGAAACGTGGACGGATTGAATACGGTTTTGGAGTATCTGACGTCGGTGCCGGCATGGTATTTGGCGACGAGCGTTGACGGACAGCCTCATGTGCGTCCGTTTTCGTTTGCGCAGATTCAGGATGGCAAGCTGTGGTTTGTAACAGCGCGCACCAAAGATGTGTGGCAAGAGCTGCTGCAAAACCAGCGCTTTGAGGCCACGAGTTGGTGGCCGGGCCATGGCTGGCTCATCTTGCGCGGGCGTGCCGGCTTGGATGACCGGGCTTTAGACGAAATGCGCGAAGCCGGGTGGAAGCATCTAGAGCACCTGGGCGAGCACTATGAGGGGCCTAACGACCCCGCGCTTGTCTTCTTTAGCGTCGAGGATTCCGAGGCATTTATCTGCAATCACGACGAATGGGTGCCGGTCGAGCTCTAGCCAGCTGGCTCATCCCAACAACTTGGTTTTCGCATGGGCGGGCCCCGTATTGCCCGGCGCCGTTAGGAGCGCCGGTCAATACGGGGCCCGCTCCATTTGTCAATTCCTTCAAGCGAATGTGTCGGGAATGTTTCAATGCATGAATATGCAAGCCATTTATGTGTTCATGCATCTTTTGGTGCTAAAGTTTCAACTCACCTCATAACGACTGCTGAGAAATGCGCATCGGTGCATAAATCGCAGACAAGGAGTCTGATATGTCTTTGAAGGTTGGAATCGTCGGCGCGGCTGGATATGCCGGAGCCGAGCTCATTCGCCTCGTGCTCGGCCATCCCGAGTTTGAACTTGTTGCCATTACGTCCAACGCCGATGCCGGCCAGCCGCTGTCCGCGGTGTATCCGAGCTTTGCTGGCGTGAGCGATCTGGTTTTCACCACGCATGACGCCCCCGAGCTCAAGAGCTGCGATGCGGTTTTTCTTGCCGTGCCGCACACGGCTGCCATGGCACAGGTGCCCGCGCTGCTTGCATCGGGCGTCTCCTGCTTTGATCTTTCGGCCGACTACCGCCTGAACGACGCGTCCGTCTTTGAGACGTGGTATGCCGCCGAGCATACGAGCCCCGAGCTGCTCAAGACCCGTGCCTTTGGCCTGCCCGAGCTATTCTGCCGGGACTTGGAGACCGTCGCATCCGACCATGCCGACGGCAAACCCGTGCTGGTCGCCTGCGCCGGTTGCTATCCCACCGCAACGAGCCTTGCCGCCGCGCCCGCCGTGCGCGCTGGCTGGGTTGCCCAGAGCGGCCCCGTGATCGTTGATGCCATCAGCGGTGTGACGGGTGCCGGCAAGTCCTGCAACGCTCGTACGCATTTTTGCAGCGCTGACGAGAACTTGGAGGCCTACGGCGTGGGCAAGCATCGCCACACGCCCGAGATTGAGCAAATCCTTGGCCTGACCGATCGCGTCGTCTTCACCCCGCATCTGGCACCGCTCAAGCGCGGCCTGCTCTCCACGGTGACGCTGCCGCTCACGCCGCAGGCCATCGACTCCCTGGCTCTTGAGGATGTCGTCGACTATTACAAGCAGTTTTACGCTGGACGCACCTTTGTGCGCGTGCTCGATGCCGGCCAGCAGCCCAAGACGGCTTCGGTCGTCGGCACCAACGCCGCCCAGATTGGCCTTGCGTTCAACAAGCGCGCGGGCGTGCTGGTGGCGACGGGCGCCATCGACAATCTGTGCAAGGGCGCTGCGGGCCAAGCGGTCCAGTGCGCCAATATCGTCTTTGGCTTTGACGAGCGACGAGGCTTGCCCACAGTGGCGTGCCCGGTGTAGCACATTCGATTGTTAACGATTTGGTAGTCGGGCATCGAGTGGGGCGCCACTCTTAAGCTGGTCTCATGATCACGACTGGCATGGCGCACCAACCGATGTCCGTTTTTTGTTTGACATAAGGAGTCATAAAGACGATGAATACCGAGCTGTTTGATATCAAGATTCGCGCCGTCGAGGGTGGCGTTACGGCAGCGGCCGGCTTTAAGGCCGCAGGCATCCATGCGGGATTTCGGAAGAACCCCGAGCGTCTGGATTACGCGCTCGTCGTGCCCGATAAACCCTGTCCCGGCGCTGGAGTGTTTACCACCAATCGCTTTTGCGCGGCGCCCGTGCAGGTGAGCCGCGCCAACCTGGGCGGTGCCGACAAGGGTTACGGTATCATCGCCGGCGTTTCGGTCAACTCCGGCAATGCCAACGCCGCCACGGGTGAGACCGGCCTTGCATGTGCGCGCGAGACGTGCAGCATCGCATCGCAGGTCATCGGCTGCGAGCCCCAGCAGATTCTGGTTGCCTCCACGGGTGTGATTGGCCAGATTCTGCCGATCGACACGTTTGAGACCGCCATTCCTGCTGCCTACGAGGCACTTTCCGCCCATGGTGGCGCCGATGCCGCTCGCGCCATCATGACGACCGACACGCACTCCAAGGAGTACGCCGTGTCCTACGTCAGTGAGGCTGCGGGCCATGCGGGCAACGTCTATTCGGTAGGCGGAATGTGCAAGGGCTCGGGCATGATTATGCCCAACATGGCCACAATGATCGCAGTTATCACCACCGATGCCCCCGTCGAGCCTGCGGCACTTCATGCCCTGCTGCTCTCGACCGTCAAGCAGACCTTTAACAAGGTAACGGTCGATTCCGACACCTCGACCAACGACACCTGCATCATGCTTGCCTCCGGCGCCGCTGCCGAGCCTATCGTCGAGGGCTCCGATGCCTTCGACGAGTTGGCATTTGCCGTGCACGAGGTGTGCGAGAGCCTGGCGCGCAATATCGCCGCCGATGGCGAGGGCGCATCCAAGCTTGTTACGGTCAACGTTACCGGCGCCGTGAACGACGAGGAGGCCGATATCGCCGCTCGTGCCGTTGCCAACTCGCCGCTCGTTAAGACCTGCATCGCCGGCCACGACTGCAACTGGGGCCGCGTTGCCATGGCGCTTGGCAAGTGCGGCGTGAAGTTTAATCAGGAAGACGTTTCCATCGACATGATGGGCATGCCCGTCTGTCGCGACGGTCTGACTGTTCCCTTTGACGAGGACGAGGCTCTACGACGTTTCGAGGCGCCCGAGATCGTGATCTCGGCCGACCTGGGCGCAGGCGACGCGGCAACGACCGTGTGGACCTGCGACCTCACGCATGAGTATATCTCCATCAACGGCGATTACCGTTCCTAGATTTCAGGCACGCTGCGCATCTTGCCGCGATTGCCGACAGCGGAGCACGGCGCGATAACGATACGAAAGACGAGGCAGATTATGAAATTCGCACGCGATTGTCGTTCGAGCGAATCCAACGAAGCAACCGCGCAGCTGCTGTTCGAAGCGCTGCCGTGGATTAAGAACCTGACCGGCAAGACGGTTGTTATCAAATATGGCGGAGCCGCCATGGTTGATGAGCAGCTGCGCCGCGACGTGATGAGCGACATCGTTTTGCTCAAGATCATCGGTATGCGTCCCGTCATCGTGCACGGCGGCGGCAAGGCTATCAACGAGGCGCTCAGCCACTATGACATCCCCGTCGAGTTTAAGAACGGCCAGCGCGTGACCACGCCGGCGACTATGGATATCGTGCGCGAGGTACTGGGCGGCAAGGTCAACCAGGAGTTGGTTGCTGCCATCAACCACCACGGTAACCTGGCCGTGGGCGTGTCGGGCAGCGATGCCGGCACGCTCATCGCCGAGCCGCTCGACCCCGAGCTCGGTCGTGTGGGCAAAGTGACGCACGTCAACACCGACTATATCGAGCGCTTACTCGATAGCGAGTACATCCCCGTCATCGCTACCGTCGCGGCGGGGGAGGACGGCGGTTTCTTCAACATCAACGCCGACACCGCCGCCGGTGCCGTTGCCGCGGCGCTCCACGCGCATAAGGCGATCTTTTTGACCGATGTCGATGGCCTGTACAAGGACTTTAGCGACAAGGACTCGCTTATCTCCAACCTAACGCTCGACGAGGTTAACGAAATGCTCTACGGCGGCGAGGTCGATAAGGGCATGATTCCTAAGCTGCGTGCGGCCGTCGATGCGCTTACCGGCGGCGTATTTCGTGCCCACATCATTAACGGTACCACGCCGCATTCGCTGCTCCTGGAGCTGCTGACTGATGCCGGCGTCGGCACCGTGATCCATTCCACCGAGACGGCTTACGAGTTCGATACGCATCCGCATCCGCTTTCGACGTTTGCTGCGCGTCTGACCGAAAACCTTGACGAGGTCGAGAAGCTTCAGACGGTCTAGCTGACCCGCAGCCGCCCCATTCCTGCACCCATAGCCCCGCGCCGTCTGGCGCCCAACGAAAGGCATCCCATGTCACTTGCAGCTCAGCAATCGCTTGAATCCCATTACGTTATGCATACCTTTGGCCGCTCTCCGGTCGAGTTTGTCGAGGGTCACGGCATGAAGCTCACCGGCGACGATGGCCGTGAGTACCTCGACTTTCTTGCCGGCATCGGCGTGTGCAGCCTAGGTCATGGCGACCCGGCTGTGCTCTCGGCGCTCGAGGCACAGACCAAAAAGCTCATGCATGTCTCCAATTACTTCTACATTGAGCAGCGCGGACAGGTCGCGGCGCTGTTGTCCAAGCTTGCTAACGACGACGTAGATGGTGCGCGCGTGCTTGCCGATGCCATTGTCGCCGGCGATGAGACCACGGCAGCTGCTCTTGGTGCCCCGGCTGCGGATGAGCAGGTTTGGGAGACCTTCTTTGCCAACTCTGGCGCCGAGGCCAACGAAGGCTCGATGAAGCTCGCGCGCCTGTACGCCAAGCGTGCCGGTAATGGCGGCAACACCATCGTGTGCATGCGCGGCGGCTTCCACGGCCGTACGCTCGAGACCATTGCCGCTACCATGCAGGATTGGCTGCAGGACAGCTTCCGCCCGCTGCCGGGTGGCTTTGTGGCCTGCACGCCCAACGATGTGGACGAGCTGCGTGCGATCTTTAAGCAGCTGGGGAGCGAGATTTGTGCCGTGATGCTCGAGCCGATCCAGGGTGAGAGTGGCGTGCACCCCATGACCGAGGAGTTTATGGCGGCAGCGCGCGACCTGGCACACGAAGTGGGCGCCGTGCTTATCGCCGACGAGGTCCAGTGCGGCATCTTCCGCTCCGGCAAGCCGTTTGCATTCCAAACCTATGGCGTGGAGCCCGACATCATGAGCCTTGCCAAGGGCATTGCCGATGGCGTGCCCATGGGTGCCGTCGTGGCAAAGAAGGAGATTGCCGACGTGTTTAAGCCGGGCGACCACGGCTCGACCTTTGGCGGTAGCTGCTTGGCCGTCGCGGCGTGCGCCGCGACGCTCTCCGCGCTTGTGCGCGGCGATTATGCCGACCATGCTGCCAAGGTGGGTGCCTATATGGAGGCAAAGCTCGCCAAGCTGCCGCACGTGACCGAGGTACGTGGTCGCGGCTTGATGCTCGGCTGTGATTTGGATGATGCCGCGGGCGACGCGCATGGTGTTGTTGCCCGCGCGCTGGCCGCCGGTGCCGTGATCAACGCTACGGGTGCGCATACGCTGCGTTTCCTGCCGCCACTCGTCTGCGAGGAAGCCGACGTGGACAGTCTGATCGAGATCCTGTCGGGTGTTTTGGGCTAACGCGGCGCAATAACTCAATTTGGACCGAGTTCCGGACTGTGGACGTGCCCTATGCGGCATGATTCAGCGGTCTGGAGCCCGTTTTGCCTTAGATTTGCTAAGGCAGGGAGACCTGCTGGTCAAAAAACATCAAATATGAGTACTGTTACCGATTTGGTAGCAGCAGTTTTGGACTAATAAGGCCAGATATCAAGTCGAAATGGCGATGAATACACGATTTTGATCTAACTGTTAGTCCTTATAATGGACATATGTTGCGTAACTTAAGCAAATACTGTCTTTTTATATGTTGCAAACAAAGTAGCAGTACTCATTTTTGCCATTTTTTGACCACGGCCTTTGTGACAGACGTGCTGGCGGGTTCGAATCCCATGCGCTGGGCATGAAAAAGGAAAGGCCTCCATCGCTGGAGGCCTATCAAATCAGTGGTGGGCGATGAGGGATGTCCGCGTGCGGCTCCGCCGTCCGCATCCGCTTCGTCGCTTCGCTCCTCGCGTGCTGCGCTGGAAAACGCTTCGCGTTTCCTCAGCTCCGCACCCTTGCGGGTTCGAATCCCATGAAATGGGCCCAAACAAAAACGGTCCCCTTTCGAGGACCGTTTCCAATTCAATGGTGGGCGATGAGGGATTCGAACCCCCAGCCTTGTGCGTGTAAAGCACCTGCGCTAACCGTTGCGCCAATCGCCCGTGCGGAGAGAGTATAGCAAAACAATCGCCCCATTCACCTCATATCCATTAAAGGTAACCGGCGCGTGTCACAGCGGAGCTGATTCAGTTGAGATTGCCTGAACATTCCGCCCCTCTTTACGCCCTCGGGTATACTCAAAAGCTACTGATTCGATTTGATGCCCAGCAACAGCAGAGGGGATAGTATATGTGCGGTTTTGTCGGTTTTGTCGGTGGGACGGATAACCAATCCGAGGTGCTCACCAAGATGATGGACCGCATCGTCCATCGCGGTCCCGACATGGGCGGTCAGTTTATCGACGGCCGCGTTGCCCTCGGCTTCCGCCGCCTGTCGATCCTCGACCTGACCGAGGCTGGCGCCCAACCCATGGCCAACGAGGACGGTAGCGTCGTCATTGTCTTCAACGGCGAGATCTACAACTTCCAAGAACTCCGTTCCGAGCTCGAGGCCAAGGGCTACAAGTTCCACTGCGGCGCCGACACCGAGAGCCTCCTGCACGGCTACGAGGAGTGGGGCGAGGCCGTTCTCGATCGCCTGCGCGGTATGTACGCCTTCGTCATCTGGGACAAAAAGAAGAACAAGCTTTTTGGCGCCCGCGACATCTTTGGCATCAAGCCGCTCTACTACTATCCCATGGCCGATGCGGGCGACGGCGCTCCGGGCGTGCTCTTTGGTTCCGAGATCAAGAGCTTCCTGGACTACCCGCACTTCCACAAGGCGGTCAACAAAAAGGCTCTGCGTCCGTACATGACGCTGCAGTATTCGGCAACCGAGGAGACCTTCTTCGAGGGTGTCTACAAGCTGCCGCCGGCGCACTACTTTACCGTCGATATCCCGACCGGCAAGATGAACATCGAGCGTTACTGGGATTGCGATTACTCTGCCGTCGAGAAGCCGTTCGAAGAGTATGTCGATGAGCTGGACGAGGTCGTGCACGAGAGCGTCGAGGCCCATCGCATCGCCGACGTCAAGGTCGCGTCGTTCCTCTCCGGTGGCGTCGACTCCAGCTACATCGCCGCTTGCCTCATGCCCGACAAGACCTTCTCGGTGGGCTTTGACTACAAGAACTTCAACGAGACCAACTACGCCAAGGAGCTTTCCGATAAGCTCGGCGTCGAAAACGTTCGCAAGATGATTACCGCCGACGAGTTCTTCGGTGCGCTCGAGGACATCCAGTATCACATGGACGAGCCGCAGTCCAACCTGTCTTCCGTGCCGCTGTGGTTCTTGGCCGAGATGGCCCGCAAGGACGTCACCGTGGTGCTTTCGGGCGAAGGCGCCGACGAACTCTTTGGCGGCTACGCCTACTACGAGGATACGGTCCCGGTGCGCAAGTACAAAAAGATGGTGCCGCTGCCCGTCCGTCGCGCGCTCGGTAACCTGGCGCTGCATATGCCGTACTTCAAGGGACATAACTTCCTGGTCAAGGGTGCCGAGATCCCCGAGAAGTCGTTCCTGGGACAGGCTCTGGTATGGCCGGAGCGCGAGGTCGACGGCGTGCTCAAGCCCGAGTACAACACCGGCGACG
>USHT01000013.1 GCA_900554455.1 uncultured Collinsella sp. | reverse complement strand
GTTTCTTCTGTCGAGATTATCGAAGTCATCGCCGACCGCTTGAGCGCCTGGAACGCAACGAACGTGGTCGTGGACCCCGTCATGGTAGCCACCTCGGGCGCTCGACTCATTGCCGAGGATGCGGCCGAGGCGCTCACGCGTCGCCTGTTCCCGTTGGCGACCGTCATCACGCCCAATATCCCCGAGGCCATGGCACTGCTCGACTACGAGGTCGATTCCGAGCGCACGCAGCAAAATGCCGCCATGCTCCTCACCCGCCGCTTTGGATGCGCGTCTTTGGTTAAAGGCGGACATCTTGTCAACGAGGCCAACGACGTGCTGGCGGAGCCCGCGCCGCTCGATGACGAGGGCAACCACCTGGGCGATCCGCTCACCACGTGGTTCCGTCACAAGCGCATCGAGACCGGCAACACGCATGGCACCGGCTGCACGCTCTCGTCCGCCATCGCCTGCGCGCTGGCACAGGGCATGGATCTTGCCGACGCCGTCAACGCCGGCAAGGCCTACCTAACGGGCGCCCTCGCCGCCGGCTTTGACATGGGCAAAGGTTCCGGCCCCGTCAACCACATGTGGAATTACTAGCCCTGCAGCAAAACCACCACAAAGGGGACAGGCACCTTTGTGGTGGTTTTTCTTGTTACGGCCAATCGTCTGCGAGTTGGATGCCGAGCAAGCCCGAAAGTGCGAGCGCTTGTTCGGCATTGACTGTCAGGCCACGTAACTCACGGTAGTCACCCGAAACAACGGGAGCCTCAAACGTGCAGCGCGATACATCAACACCACATAGCGGTGTCTTGAACACATCAACTCGCGTCAGGTCGCAGCTATCCAGGCGCAGCTGCCCCAACTTGGCCCCCTGGAGCGCCGCCTCGGTCAGGCGCACATCGCACGCCGTGATGGGGCCAATGCGTCCCTCCGAAAGGTTCGCGTAGCTCAGGTCGCATGATGCAAACGAAACGTTCGACAGGCGCGCCTTGACCAAGTTGAGCCCCGGCGCCGAGCAATCAACAAAGTCGCATCGGTTGAGCCAGCAGCCTTCCATATTGCAGCGGATAAAGCGACAACCGCGAAATACGACGTCACGAAACGTCGAACCACTCCAGTCGACGCCATCGAATACGCAGGAGCGGAACACGATGCCGTCAAAGGTCGCACCGTTCGCCACGTCATAGGCGAGCTCCAGCTCCTCAAAAGCGGTATTTGAGACAAGCTCATCCCCCTCGGCAAACAGGTCAATGAGCTCATCCATGCCCATATGGCAGCCAAGCCGCTCGTTTACCCGGGCAAAACCACCACAAAAGTGCCTGTCCCCTTTGTGGTGGTTTGGGGCTGCGCTACTCACCGAGCATCTCTTGGAGTTTGGCTGCCACGGCATGTCCCAAGCTCTCGTGGCTTTCGGGCATCATATGCAGATAGTCGATATCGCCCGGCTCGGCAAAGTCGGCGGCATTCAAAAAGTCGCAGCCAAACTGCTCGGCTACGTGCGCGTAGTACTCGGCAAAATGCTCCGAGGCCTCGACGGAATGCTCGTCAAAATCGGTCATATACACATCGGCGATTTGCGGCTTGATCTTGATGGGAGCCATCAGCAGAATGCGCGGACAAGGCGCAGCGTCGGTCCACGAAAACGCGCGGACGGCGCGAATCAGCGCCATGGCGCCACGGGCGATATCGGAAGCCGTCACGTTAAAGACCGTCTTACAGTCGTTGGTGCCCAGCATGATCACAATGGCGTCCAGCGGCTTATGGGCCTCGAGCAGCATCGGAAGCGCGCGAATGCCGTTGAGGTTAGTGTCCAGGTGGCACATATCGTCGCGCACCGTCGTGCGGCCGTTGAGCCCCTCCTCAATCACATGCCAGCCCTCGCCCAGGTCACGCTGCGCCACGCCGCACCAGCGCACATCCTGCGCATAGCGCACCGCGGTGCCGTCGCGCATACCAGCCGGATCGTAACCATAGGTGTTGCTGTCGCCAAAGCATAGAACGTTTTTCATCGTAAGCTCCCCACTCAATAAAAAGCCGACGGGAGCAGCCCCCGTCGGCTCGGCATGTCGCATCACGCGCACAGTTTACAAGTATTTGCGCCAGTCGTCGTCATCCTCATCGTCCTCGGCAGCGGCCCGAGCCTGCTCGGCGGCACGGGCGGCCGCAGCGCGGGCGGCAACCTGGGCATAGGACTCCTCGTTGCGCTCGGGGAAGTTTGCCAACACGTGCTCGAACTTGGCGAAGTCCTCGTCCCAGCGCGTAGAGGGCACAGCAAAGAAGACCTGCTTGACCTTGAAGTCGCCCGATGCGAGCTCCTTGCGGAAGAGCTCAGCCACGGCCTCGGCGTCAAAGCCGTTGTTGTCGCAGCCCCATGCGCCCAGCACGAGCTTCTCGCGACCCAACTCGTCGCAGATGGCGAGTACAAAGCGGATACGGTCGCGCAGGGCATCCAGCAGAGCATCGTCGCTCACGCGATACTCCTGGCGGGCGCGCTTAACGTTGGGCGCGGCGGCAACGATCACGTCGGCATACGCATGCACATGGTTGCGGTCAAAACGCACCGCAGGCACTACCAGCGCACGGTTGCGGTAGAGCTCGCAGTTGATATTGCGGCGACGGTTCTCGCCATACCACTTGCGCTGCTTGTCGAGCACGTTGTACAGATACGAATCGGCGCAGAGCGTAGCCTCCTGGCCCAGATAGCCCTGGATGTAGCCGCCACCCGGGTTGGTGAACGAGGCAAAGGCGAGCACTGCCATGTCGCAGAACTGCGCATAGCCGCGGCCGTTGTCCAGAATGGCCTGCGTGGCGGAGGCATCAAGCACGGTGACCTCGGGCAGAGTCGGAGCGGGCTCCTCGGCAGGCGCGGACTCGGTCTCTGCGGGTTCCTCGGCAGGCGCAGACTCGTCCGTGACCTCGGTCTCGACGGACGCAACCTCGGTGGCCTCGACCTCGGCGGACTCAGACTCCTCGGCAACCTGCTCCTCGGCAGCCGCAGCCGCCTGGGCCTTGGCCTTCATCGCCGCGACAAAACCGGCAGGCATACCGTCGAATTCGCGCACGCCGGCAAGCGAGCGCTCGATATCCTTGGCACACGCCTCGGACACAGTTGCCACGTGACGCTCGGCGGCCTTGGCACGGGCCTCGCGCTTGGGGTTGGGCTGCCCTGCGCGGCCGGTCCTGCGGTTACGGTTCCTGTTGTCGACGTCTGCCATAAGTGGTCACCTTTCCTGTCGCTGCCGTTATCGGCTTTTTCCCATCCATGATACCCCGCCGCGTACAAAAAAGACGGCCCCGAAGGACCGCCTTTCGCATTGATTTACGCGCGCGGCAAGCACCGCTGCAACTCGCCGCTAGTCGCGACGACCAAGGATATTCAGGATGCGCAGGAACACGTTGATGATATCCACGAACAGGTTGGACGCCATGAGCACCGCATTGGGAAGCGTGGGCGGCACCGTCGTGGCCACATAGGTGTCGTAGCCAATAAAGCCGGCGAACACCACAATCACGATCAGGTCGGTGATGGTTTGCGAAACGCCCATAAACATCAGCACGATCTCAACCAAAATGATGGCAAGCAGAATACCAAATCCGATGCCATACACACGCTGGAAGAACTTGGGGAAGGTCACGCCCAGCGCGCCAAAGACAAAGGTAATGGCGGCGGTGGCGATAAAGGCGGTGTTGATGGTGGGCAGGTCGTAGTTGGCAAGGCCAAACGACGCGGTCAGGCCAAAGGTGCTCGCAAAGATCACGTAACCCGTGAGCGACAGGCCCACAGACTGCTTGCCCGCGGCAGCCGACATCATGACAATGCCGACGATGGTCAAAATAAACGAGCCAAAGACCAGCGGCAAAGCGGCGCCGCTCATCACCATGCGGGCAAACGCCATGGTGCTCGTAAAGTAGGCGCCGGCACCCATGGCGCAAAAGCCCAAAAAGATCAGGGCGGACATGACAAGGTTGTACGCACGCGGCGACATCTCCTTGGCACGGCTTGCACCGGTCTCGATGGGGCCGTTCTGATAGCCCTGGATATCATTCATGCTTTCGTCCTTTCAGATAGCGCCGCGACAGCAGCGCCTTAAGCGACAAGATTTCTGCCATTGTACCCAAATGCCACACGTTTTACCTGCGGCGCCCACCCTCGAGCGTGCAGTCAAACGCCCAGACCCACCAACGCATCACGTGGGTCTGCAAGCCGTCCGGCCGTTCGCGCGCCTGGTCCTCCAGATACAACTCGGTCGCATGACCGCCAAAACGAACCTTATAGGTTGCCGTACGAATGCCGTGAACCGTCAGGCCAAACCCAGTGGTCGAGACAATCTCGTCAATCGTAAAGCAGCGACCGTCAACCCAGCAGACGGTGACCGGCACGACTTGTCCGCCCGCGAGGATGCGAGCCACGACGTCCACATACTGCTTGTGCACGCGCCGAGTTTTGCCATCTGTCTGTCGATATTCCATGCCCCTATTATCGAACGCATGTTTGCATATTGTAAAGCGAACAGGCTGTGGTTTTGGCGTGTCGGACCGCATGCGCACGTCCGCACGACGTGTTAGCAAAAAGAACACCGGAGGTCAACAGGGCTAATATTCAATTTTAGTACCCAAAAATTCACTTCTCCCATCAGAACTCGGTAAAGAAACCCGCAGGAGGTGATACGATTTATCATGTTTTTGTAACGTTTCTGCAAACTTCGAGAAAGCCCATATATGGACGTAACGTTCTCAACCTTCCTCGGCCAACTTGTGTCGAACCCAGTCCTTGCCGTCACCGTGATTCTCGCGCTCGGCGCCATCTTCGTCAACGGATGGACCGACGCGCCCAACGCCATCGCGACCTGCGTCACTACGCGTTGCATGCCCGCCCGCGCTGCCATTCTCATGAGCGCCGCATTCAACTTCCTCGGCGTGCTCATCATGACGCACTTTAACGCGAGCGTCGCCAACACCATCTCACATATCGTCGACTTTGGCGGAAATAGCACCATGGCGCTCGCGTGCCTGTGCGCGGCGCTGTTCTCCATCGTCGTCTACGGCGCCACAGCGTCGCGTTTTGGCATCCCCACCTCGCAAAGCCACAGCCTTATCGCCGGCCTGACCGGTGCCGCTATCGCCCTCGGCGGCGCGAGCAGCGTCAACGTCCACGAGTGGATGAAGGTCATCTACGGCTTGGCGCTCTCCATCGGCCTGGGCTTTGTCATGGGCTGGGTCCTGTGCAAGCTCGTCTCGATTCTTTTTGCCGCCGCCAACAGGCGACGTGCCAACGTCTTCTTTAAATACGCTCAGATCGCGAGTGCCGCGGCCATGAGCTTCATGCACGGCGCGCAGGATGGACAGAAGTTCATCGGCGTGCTCTTTTTAGGCGTGGCCTTCGCCAACGGCCAGACGAGCGTCGGCGATGCCGGCATCCCCATCTGGATTATGCTGCTGTGCTCGGCCACTATGGGTATCGGCACCAGCGTGGGCGGCGAGCGCATCATCAAGTCCGTCGGCCAGAGCATGGTTAAG
Organism: uncultured Collinsella sp.; assembly: GCA_900554455.1. GTDB lineage: Bacteria > Actinomycetota > Coriobacteriia > Coriobacteriales > Coriobacteriaceae > Collinsella. Next base: position 6,671 of record USHT01000013.1, on the reverse strand, counting down.
CTCGAGAAGTATCAGGGTTTCTCTGCCGACCTCGCGGGCGCCGCGAACCTGCTACTTGCCACCCTTACCGGCATCCCCGTGTCATCCACGCACATCAAAACCTGCGCCATCATGGGCGTCGGCGCCGTCAAGCGCCTCTCAGCCATCAACTTCGGCGTCGTCAAGGACATGATGTTCACCTGGTTCTTCACCTTCCCCGCTTGCGGACTCATCAGCTTTTTCATGGCCAAGCTGTTCATGATGTTCCTCTAGTCAAACCGAGTGTCCATCCGGACCGCAACACTTCGCCTACCCGTCTTCGCCTCGAAAGGACCCACCCATGGCAAAGAAACCCAATTCGTTCTACTTTGACAACTACGTCGCCTGCGCCGACCTCGCCGTCCAGGCCGCCGAGCTGCTTACCCAGATTTTTGAGAACTTCGATCCCGCGAAGATTCACGATATGCTCGAGGAGATGCATGCCATTGAGCATGCGGCAGACAAGAAGCACCACGAGCTTGAAGACGCCCTGCTCACCGCCTTTATCACCCCGCTCGAGCGCGAGGATCTGAACCTGATGAGCTGCTCACTCGACACCGTGCTCGACCGCATCGAGGGCGTCGTGCAGCGCGTCTACTTCACCAACATTCAGAGCATCCATCCCGACGCCATCGTCATCGCCCACAAGGTGACCGACGCTTGCCGCGCCATGAAGGACCTGATGGTCGAGCTGCCCAACTACCGCAAGTCCAAAACGCTGCGCGAACTGGTCATCCAGATCAACACCATCGAGTCCGAGGCCGACGAGCTCTACATCAACGCCATGCGCAACCTGCACGTCAACGGCAAGGACCCGCTCGAGGTCATCGCCTGGCGTGACGTATATGCCTTCCTGGAATACTGCGCCGACTGCTGTGAGAATGTGGCCGATGTCGTGGATTCGATTGTCATGAAGAACAGTTAATTGGGGGTACATGTCCCACCGGTCGCGGGCCCGGCCACTAATAACCTTTTTCACTCCGGCTGCAAGCAGAGTCGTTCAAAAGGTTATTAGTGGCCGGGCCCGCCCCCTTATGCACCACCATTGGGAACTTTGGCTGATAGATTTAGCGCGATGCGGGTTTGGCTGAAGGGACCTTTGGTATCCGTTCGGACACTTTGGCCCTTGATGAGCGTTTGGCTGATTGCTGTTTTGGGTACTGTTTGGGTTACTTTGGGTTTGTTTGATTTTTAATTGTTGGAGGGCTTGTATGTCTTATTTGGATCTGGCTCGGTCTCGGTATTCTTGTCGTTCTTTTGAGGATCGGGCTGTGGAGCAGTCGGTGGTGGATGCTGTTGTTGAAGCTGGACGGATTGCTCCTTCTGCTTGTAATAATCATCCTTCTCGTGTGATGGTGCTGGATACGCCCGAGCTGTTGGAGAAGGCTGCTGCTTGTCAGCCTCGGTTTGCTCGTGATGGGTCTATCTTTGGGGCTCCGCTTGTCTTCCTCATTTGCAGCGTTACCGATGATGCTTGGGTGCGCCCGTATGATCAGATGAATTCCAGTGAAATCGATACGTCCATCGTGTGTGATCAGATGATGATGGAGGCCGCCGAGCAGGGCCTGGGAACGTGCTGGGTGTGCCATTTTAAGCCTGAGGTGGCCCGTGAGCAGTTCGACCTGCCCGAGGGTGTCTATCCCTATCACATGCTCGTCTGTGGCTATCCTGCCGACCATATCACCGACCCCGAGCATCGAGAGGCCCGCACCATTCCCCTCTCCGACTTCCTCCTCAAGTAGATTTTTGGGACATGCCGCAAACCTACCCTTGACCGCTCACCCGTTCACCGAGTTCTGCGCCACTATGTGCAGGGCTCGGTTTTTTATGTTGCGCACCCCTGCACACCCTGCACAGTCATAAAAAAGGACCCGCAAGCTGCGGGTCCTTTCTAGGCACTAAATTGTAGGCCGAATGTTAGTCCAGGTCGTCGGCAGCGAAGTTGTCGATCGGGGCGAAGGGATCGGCCACGGGGACAACCGGATCGGCGACGGGCAGCGGCTCGGCGGGAACAGTCACCGCAGGAGAAGCGGCAGAACCAACCGGCGTGGAGGCCATGAGGTCGGCCGGGAAGGAGTTCTGGGCGTCGTCCATAAAGTGCTGGATGAGCTTGAGGTACTCGGCCTTGAACTCCTCGCGGGAAGCCTTCAGACGGTCGATTTCCTCGAGCTCGGCCTGCTTCTCGGTCAGAGCCTGGCGGATAACCTCGCGGGCCTTGGCGTCAGCCTCGTTGCGGATACGCTCAGCGTTCTCATTGGCATCGTTGACGATGGTCTCAGCGGTCTGCTGAGCAGCGATCAGGGCAGCGGAAATCTGGCGCTCCTGAGCGGAGAAGTCAGGGGCGGGAGCGGCCACGGGGGCGGCAGGGGCGGCCTGGGCGGCGGTATCCTGAGCCTGGGCAAGCTGAGCCTGTGCATCGGCAAGCTGCTGCTCAGTAGCAGTCAGACGGCCCTTAAGGTCGACGATCTTAGCGAGCATAGCGTCAACCTCGGAAGACAGCGTCTCCAAGAAGACGTCGACCTCGGCAGGATCGTAGCCACGCTTGGCCTCAGAGAAAGTCTGAGCCTGGATGTCTGCAGGGGTAATAGCCATAACAAGTCTCCTTTTTCATCGCCTCGGCGCTACACGCCCGACGTAAGTTACTAAGTCAGTTCTATACGAGTATACCTATAAGAAGCTGCAGAACCAGTCTCTGCACCAACTGCAACGCAATAATCGCAACGACCGGCGAAAAATCAACGCCGCCCATCGGCGGGATAAACCGACGAAAGAGGTTGAGCCACGGGCCGCAGACGCTATCGAGCACTGCAGCGATATCCTGCAGCAGGCCGCCCTGCTTCATGGGAATCCACGTCATAAAGCAATAGACCACGATGAGCGTGGAGTAGAAGTTGAACAGCGTGTTGACCAGCTGGACAATGGTGTAGATGTTGATGAGAATCTCCTCGTCTTGGGTTTACTTAAGGTAGCCGTCGGCACGAAGCTTCTTGAGGTCCGAATCCTTGACCTCGCAGCCGGCGGGCAGCACCATGAACACGCGGTCGCCCACCTCCTTGACCGTAGCGCCCAGGCCACAGGCAAAGCCATAGCTAAAGTCCAGGACACGCTTGGCGACCTCGGTGCGAACGCCGACAAAAATCAGCGCGACGGGCTGTTTGGTACGCACACGACGGACAACGGTCTCAACGTCATCATAGCTCTCGGGACGCAGGACATAGGCAGGCAGCTGCGGCGTGGCGTTGATGATGTTGCTCGCATAGGCCGAGGCGTCGCTCGGCGCAGGGGCGGGCGCAGGCGCCGCGGCGCGAGCACGGGCGCTCTCGGCATAACTCGACGGCGTGTCGTAGGCGCCGGGACGATAGCCACCGGTGACCGTATCCTGAGAACGCGACGGCGGATTGTACGTCGTTGCATGACGCGAGTCATCGCCGACCAGCTGACCGGAGCGCGTATACACGGCAACCGACTCAGCTTCACCGCGGCGCGTCTGGCCCAGCAGGCCGTTGCTCGGCTCGTCCTGGGTATAGAAGCCCTCGCCCGAAGCACCACTGTAGCCGCCGCCCTGATAGCCGTCGTCGTAGCCGTCATCGTAGCCGTAGTCGTCATCCTGGCTATAGCCCTGGTCGTAACCCTGCTGGCCGCCCAGGTGCATCTTATTTTTAATCTCGTCAAGGAAGCCCATGGTTGTGTCCTCTCACGGTTTAGTGCAGGCGCTCTGTAAACCAGTGCGCACTTCAGAGCCCTATTTTACTGCAAACTCCGGGCTAAATACTACCCTGCCCAGGCGAACGAGCGTAGAGCCCTCCTCAAGGGCAGGCTCAAAGTCCTCGCTCATGCCGCAGGAAAGCTCAGGCAGGTTCAAATCGGGATGCGCTGCCTCCAGCTCATCCCTCAGCTCACGAAGCCCCGCAAAGGTGCGGCGTGCCACATCCTTATTCCCCCGGGGCGCCATAGTCATAAGCCCCTGCACGCAAATTCCCTCAAGCTCTGCAAGCTCACCCGCGGCGGCGCGAATCTCATCGGGCGAAAAACCGCCCTTGGACTCCTCGCCGCTCACGTTGACCTCAATCAGCACCTGCTGGGGAGCAACCAGCTCGCCCGCTTCGATCTTACGAGTCGCACGGCTCGAGATAGCCTGCGCCAGATGAAGCGACCCCACCGAATGGATTAGCTCGGCTGAGCCCAGCACCGCATTGATCTTATTGGTCTGCAGGTTGCCGATCATATCGAAACGCACCTCGGGCAGCTCCGGATGCTCCGCCAGACCCGTAAGCTTGCGGACGAGCTCTTGCGGGCGGTTCTCGGCAAAATGGCGATACCCCGCCCGAATGGCAGCGATGGTCTCGTCAACGCCGACGGTCTTGGACACGGCAATCAAACGCGCGGCATCGTGGGGCCTCCCAGCGCGATCGAGCGCGGCATAAAAGCGCTCGAGTATCTGCTCGCGGCGAGCGCGCATCAAGTCTAAATAGTTATCCATGGCAAATCGCCTCCGCAGACAGCACAACAAGTAGTCCCATGCTAACGCAAGAGCGCGGCCCCGCATCCGCAAGGCCGCGCTCCCTCAGGTATTTACAATCTCTCAACGAGCGGAGCTACCCTACTCCTCGTCGTCCTCGCCATCGTCTTCATCCTCAAGATGATCCAGCAGGTAGCGCAGGCCCTCGCTAACCTCGTTAGCAGGCACCTTGGCAACATAGCGAGCATCGACGGCGGGCCTCATGATAACACCCTCGCCCGAAGGCACGCGCATGCTCTCGAGCTCATCCTCATCAGTGCGGGCGATATCGCCGGCGTTCATACGCTGACCAGTCAACAGGAAGGTCAGACGGCAAGCGGCATCGATGGAAATCGAAGCGATGCGATCGAGGTAGCGTGAAACCATGATGGCGCGACGCAGGTCGTCATAGTTGCTGTCGTCGTCCATAAAGTCGCCCGTATCCATACGGTTAAAGGTGCGGAAGAACTTCTCGTAGGCAGCGTGCACTGGCTCGTCCTCGACGGCCAGGTTGCAGATGATGGACATGTCATTGGTGACAAGCGCAGAAAGCGAAGAGCCCAGCACCTGGTAGACGGCCTCAGCCTCGGCCTCGACCGTGCCGACAAGCTCCTTGGGCAGCGAGATGTCGGCCTTGATCATATGACGCGTGGCGCGGCAAATCTGACGGACCTTATCGGTCATGCGCTGCAGGTTAAAGTCAACATAGATGATCGTCTGAAGCAGGCGGAAGTCGGAGGCGACCGGTGACTGCGTGGCAATCAGGTTGTAGCAGACGGCCTCCAGGTTGGCGCAGCGTGCGTCAATCGAAAGCGTGCGCTTCTTGGTCTTGGTGGCGAGCTTACGGTCGTCGGTCACATAGGCCTTTACGGCATCGTGGAGGGCCAGATCGACGGCCTCATAGATGCTCAGCATCTCGTGACGGGCCTCGATGAGCTGACGGGAAAACAGTTTGCGCATGGTTCACTCCAATCAGTTGGGTGCGGTCATGCCGCCCGCACAGTGAATACGCACCGGACCAGGTCCGATCGGCTTGGGACTAGTCGCACCGATCAGCCAAAGCGGCCGGTGATATAGTCTTCCGTACGCGAGTCCACCGGGCTGGTGAAGATCGCGTCGGTTTGACCATACTCGATGAGCGTGGCGGGCTCGCCGGCAACTTCCTGCAAGAAGAATGCGGTGTAGTCGCTGATACGAGCTGCCTGCTGCATAGAATGCGTGACGATGATAATCGTCATCTCGGGCGCCAGCTCGGCCATCAGATCCTCGACCTTAGAGACGGACGTGGGGTCGATGGCGGAGCAGGGCTCGTCCATCAGAAGGACATCGGGTTGCACCGCAAGCACGCGGGCGATGCACAGACGCTGCTGCTGACCGCCCGAGAGCGCCAAACCATCCTTGTTGAGCTGATTGGATACCTCTTTCCAGAGGTTGGCGCGCTTGAGCGATTCTTCCACGATGTCATCGAGGTCGCTTTTGCTAGTCACGCCCTGCAGACGAGGGCCAAAGGCGACATTCTCGTAGATGGATTTGGGAAACGGGTTGGGCTGCTGAAAGATCATGCCCACGCGACGACGGAGGTCGACCGGGTCGACACCCTCGGCATAGATATCATTGCCGTCGAGCGTCATGGTACCCTCGACGCGGGTACCCTCGATAAGGTCATTCATGCGGTTGATGCAGCGCAAGAACGTCGACTTGCCGCAGCCTGAAGGGCCAATGAAGGCGGTGATGGCGTTTTTTGCGATGTTGAGGTCGAGCCCCGTCAGCGCATGAAAGTCACCGTACCAAAAGTTGAAATCCTTGGCCGTGATGGCTGCTTGCTCCGGCGTGGGAGCGGACTGATAGACGGACATGGGACTCCTTAATTAGCGGCGTTTGCGCGACAGGTAGCGCGCAAACAGGTTGAAGGCCAGAATAATCGCCATCAGCAAAAGCGCGGTGCCGTAGGCCGCGTTCATGTTGATGCCGTCGTTGGCAAGCAGGTACAGGTGAACCGTCATGGGGCGGCCGGAATCGAGCGGCGAAATAGGTAGATTGATGGCCTGGCCCATGGTGTAGAGCACCACGGCGGTCTCGCCGATGGCGCGGCCGATGGCAAGGACGATGCCGGTGGCAATGCGACCAAAGGCCGAAGGAAGTACGATCTTGGAGA
>USHT01000012.1 GCA_900554455.1 uncultured Collinsella sp. | reverse complement strand
CGGCGGGCGTACTCAAAAGCGTACTCCACAATGCGGCGGCTCTTGGCGATGGAAATCGGCTTGATTGAGATGGCGGAATCCGCGGCGAAGGTCTTCTGGCCCGAGCGCTCGACGAGCTGCGAGAGCTCCTCGACCTCGGCAGCGCCCTCATCGAACTCGATGCCGGCATAGAGGTCCTCGGTGTTCTCGCGCACGATAACCAGGTCGACGTCGCGGAAGCGCGAGCCGTCGCCCGGCTGCGACAGGCAGGGGCGCACGCAGGCGTACAGGTCAAAGTGCTTGCGCAGGGCCACGTTGACGCTGCGGAAACCCGTGCCGACCGGCGTGGTGATGGGGCCCTTGATAGCAACCTTGGTCTCGGCGACCGCATCGAGCACGTGCTGGGGCAGCGGCGTGCCAAACTCGTCCATGACGCCGGCACCGGCCTCCTGGACGTTCCAGTTGATCTGGACACCAGTGGCCTCGACCACGCGGCGCATAGCCTGCGTAATCTCGGGACCGATACCGTCACCAGGAATCAGGACTACATCGTGCGCCATAATCTGTTACTCCTCGTCTTCGGCGTCGTCAGATTTTTTTACGCTAGCACGCTTCTTCTTTTTGGAGAGATCCAGGCCAAAACGTTTAACAAGCATTTCGCAAATCTCGCTCGAACGGGCCTTGAGATAGCTACCCTTGCCGTTCTCGGCATCGAACTTAAGGCGCAGCGCGAGCTTCTCGGCGACCTCGGCGTCAATCTCGCCCCGGCCAAACTCGTACAGGCAACCGAGCATGTCGCGATACTCGAGGTCGCCGTGGTAGCACTGGATGGCCTCGTCCAGGATGGGCCAAGCCTCGCGCGAACGCTCGACGCTCGTGGCACCCCACACGCACAGCAGGCGGAAGGCGGCATAGCGCAGCGTAGAGGAGATCTCGTCGAACAGTGCAGTCTCGGCGCCCTCAAAGGCATCGCCCAGCTGCTCGGGGCAGGTGGTGGCGAGCGCCGCCAGGGCATCGAGAGCCTCCCAGCGGGTCTGAGCCTCGGGGCGGTCGAGCGCCTCGATCAGCGCGGGCACGCAGGGCACGACGCGCTGCGGATCGCGCTCGGCAAGCAGGTGCAGCACGCGGGCGGCAAACTGACGGATGCGGCGCGTGGGGCAGCCGAGCTCCTGGACCAGGCGGTCGACGGCGTTCTCGTTTTCCTCTGCCAGCTGAAGCTGTGCCAGCTCCTCGTCGGTGAGCTGTTCGTCTTTGTTTTCTGCCATAGTTACCTCTTCTTACTATTTCTTAGCGTGCTTGCCGGCACCCTTGCTGTCATCGGTGACCGAAATGAGCTGTCGGTCGGCTGCACCGTTGTGACGCGCACGGCGACGCTCCTCGGCGTCGCCCGCGTCGGCGGCGGCGCGGTGAGCCTTGTTGACGTTAAAGACCTCGTCGTGCTTGCGCCATGGGCCGACGGACTCGCCAAAGCTCATCTTAAGGCCGGCGATAAAACCGCCGAGCCAGCCGATCGGCGCAAACTGCACCAGCGGGAACAGCGAGAACACCCAGGTCAGCAGGACGACTGCCGCCGCACCCGCAAAGTTGGCAATCCAGTAGTCGCGCTTGGTGATCACGCGCTTTTCGCAGGCCCACTGTCCGCACAAAAAGCCGATGTAGATCGCAAAGAGAAAGAGCACCAGCGCAAGCACCACGAACGTCCAGCTCATAGGCGCTACTCCCCGTGATGGTGGCCGCAGCAGCACTCGTGGCCGTCGTCATGGCCGTGGCCACCGCAGCACTCGTGGTCCTCGCCGTGGTGATGGTCACAACCGCACTCATGGTCCTCGCCGTGCTCGCCGCAACCGCAACCTTCCTCGTGAGCGCCATGCTCCTCGGGGCGATACTGCGACCAGTCCAGACCGGCGGCGATGGCGTCGGCCTCCTCCTTGTAGAGAACCGTGATGGCCTGGGTGCCCAGCTTGGCGCCACCGATGGCGTCGAGCATGTCGTAGAGCGTAAAGGCCACGTCGGCACCGGGCAGCGCAAGCTCGCGATCGTCGGCATAGGCGAGGGCCAGGCGCAGGTCCTTAATGAAATGCTCGACCATAAAGCCGGGCTTGTAGTCGCCGTCGAGCGCCTTGGGAGCCAGGCTCTCCATGGCGCCGGACTTGCCGGTACCGCCCAGGATCATCTGGCGGGTCTTCTCCAGGTCAAGGCCGCTCAGCTCGGCAAATGCCATGGCGTCTGCCATGCCGACCATGCAGGCGCCCAGCGACACCTGGTTGGCGAGCTTGGCAGCCTGGCCCTTGCCGGCGCCGTCGAAGCAGCAGATGTTGGCCGCAAAGGTGGAAAGGATATCGCGGACCGGGGCAATGTCGTTCTCGGTGGCGCCCACGATAGCCGTGAGCGTGCCGGCGATAGCACCCGACTCGCCGCCGGTGACGGGGCAGTCAAACGCCATGCGACCGGAGACCTGGGCGGCCTCGGCAATGTCGCGCGCCAGCTCGGGGGAGCTCGTGGTGAGGTCGATCAGCACCGCGCCCGGCTTGGTGCACGCGAGCAGGCCGTCGCCCGCCAGGTAGAGCTCCTCGACCTCGGAGGGATAGCCCACCATGGTAAAGACGACATCGGCGTTCGCCACGGCGTCGGCCGGCGTATCGGCCCAAACGGCACCGCGCTCGATAAGCGCGGCGGCCTTGGACTTGGTGCGGTTGTTGACCGTGACGGGATAGCCGGCATCCAGGATGTGGCCGGCGATGGGGGCACCCATGATTCCGGTGCCGATGAATGCGACGGAGAGCTTGTTTGCCATGAAACCTTTCCTTTTGGGTTGGGTGTTGTTACCAGGTTGAATACTCGGCGCCAGCGTTTGAGCTGCGGACGCTAACGGGCGCGGCGCCTGCCTACTCGCCGCGCACGCGGCGCGCGATGCGGTCAGAAAGCGACGCCTTGTCGGCGCGGTTCTTACCCCAAAACGCGCAGGCCACCATGCCGGGGCCCACGTGCGAGCCAATGGTGGGACCCACGGAGCTGCGAATGATCGTGACGTCGGCGCAGCCCTCCTCCTTGCGGATGGCGGTTTCGAGCCAGTCGCCGTCCTTCTCGGCATCGGCCGTCATGATGGCGATGGGCATGGTGCGGTCGGGCACGTAGTTCTCGCGGAACGACTTGAGGATGGACTTGAGCGCCTTCTTGCGGCCGCGGTTGACGCCGATCAGCGACAGCGAGCCGGCCAGGTCGTAGGAGAGCTCGGGCTTGACGTCGAGCTTTGCCGTGAGCTGTGCCGCCGCGGGCGGAATGCGGCCGCCAGCAGCCAGTGCGTCGAAGCTCTCGAGCGTAAAGTAGCCGTGAACGTAGGTCTTTGCCTCGTTTGCCCAATCGACCAGTTGCTTGGCGGTCAGTCCCGCCGAACGCTGGCGCACGGCCTCGAGCGCCAAGAGTGCGCCGGTCGCACAGGGCAGAGCGTTGTCGACCACGTAGAGCTCAAAGTTGGGATACTCGGCGCGCACGGCATCTGCCGCCTGGCACGCGGAGTTGTAGCTCGACGACAGTGCCGAGGTAAAGCACAGGTAGACCGTGGGCGTGCCCTCTTTGGCACACTCGGTAAAAAACTCGATATAGCGACCGAGCGACACAGCCGAGGTGGACACGCGGGCACCGGCGCGCATGCGGTCGTAGAACTCCTTAGGACTCATGCTCGACCAGATGTCATCCGTGCGCTCCTCGCCATCGATAATGAAGGGGAAACCCAGGATATCGACATCGAGGTTCGCGGCGACCTCGGGGCTAAAGTCGCAGCAGGTATCGACGACGATGCGACAGCGGTCAGAATGGCCGGCGGATGCAGCCTTGTCCATCAAAGCGACTCCTTACGTAAAAAGGCGGCCACCCGCATGGGATGGCCGCCAGCCGTTAACTCATGCAAGTTAACGTATTTTACTCGTCAAGTGTTTCGATACGGGGCTTGATGATGCCATATCCACCATTCTTACGGTGATACACCACATTGATGAGGCCAGTCGTCGCGTTCTCGAACACGTAGAAGTCATGGCCCAGCAGATCGGTCTGCACCAGCGCCTGCTCCTCAGTCATCGGGGTGACGTCGATGACCTTCTCGCGGACGAGCAGGTCGTCCTCCTCCTCGGGCAGCAGCAGGTCGGCCAGATCCTCTACGCGCTCGACCGGTGCGACATCCGCGGCGCTGGCACCGCCTTGGCGGTTGTCCACGACCTTGGTCTTGAACTTGCGCAGCTGGCGGGTGACCTTATCGGCGGAAAGGTCAATAGCGGCGTACATATCTGCACCATGCTCGGCAACGCGAATCACCGAACCGCGGGCACGAACCGTAACCTCGACGATTGCCGGGTTGGGGTTCGAGGGGTTCTTCTCATAGCGAAGTACAACGTCGACCGTCATGGGCTCGATATCGAAAACCTTGAGCGCCTCGCCGATCTTCTCATCCACATGCGCACGCAGAGCATCGGTTACCGTCGTCTTGCGTCCAGAAACCTTGATATCCATACGTGGCTCCAATCTGCCTCGGGGACTTACTGTACTGGCTATGTACCCATTGCCGTGCATTTAATCACGCGGATTCCCAAAGACCCGAATAACGATTGCTTGATACCGCATACCGAAGTCTCGCACTTTTCCGTGGCAAAGTGCGCTATAGGAGGACGCCAGAGGCATCTGTTTTGGCCCTAGAAATTGGCTTTGACCTGCTGGTTTTATAAAAATGAAAAAGCCGGGCTCCCCTGGTGGAGGAGCCCGGCAATGCGTGTTGAAACCGTGAAGAGGCGTCCTTCCTAGGATATAGGAGACACCACCCCTAGCAATAACTAGCTGTTGAGCTTGTTAATGTCGTCGTCGGTGATGGTGTCTTCCTGGCTGGACGATTTGTCTTCGGAGGATGCGGTCTCATTGTTGGAATCGGAGGACTCGCTGCCGGAGGATGCGGAGCCAGACGACTGAAGGTTGACACCAGATACTGTCTTAGTGGTGAGGTCGTAGGGCATCGTGCCATACCAGACGCAGTGGACTGCCTCGAGCGTACCGTCGACCGTGATGGCGTCAAGGGCATCGCTCACGGCACGGCACAGTTCGTCATTGGACGAGAGGCCCGCAACACCAAGCGTCGAGGGTGCCTCGAGCGCACCGACATAGGAGATCTCGCTCATCAGGCGTGCAAGGTAGCCGCCGGCCGTGGAGTCGCAGATCACATAGTCGACTTCGCCGGACTCGAGCGCCTCAAAGCACTCGTTGATGTTGGGGTAGGTCTTTTGGTTGGCGGTGATGCTCTGCTTAGCAAGCGCCTCCTGCGAGGCCGAGGACATCTGGACACCCAGAGTAGACGTGTTAAGGGTATCGGTGGAAACGCTTAGCGACCCACCATCGCTAGTTTTACCGAACACGGAAGTGGCATCGTACAGGCAGGTGCCGAGCGAGCTAACGTCCCCGTCCGTGGAGTTGATCTCGCCGATAAAGATATCAGCCTTTTTGTCGCCGAGCACGGAACCTGCCGAGGACGCATCGACAAAGGCGACCTTAAGGCCCATGCGGCTTGCGAGGGCGCGGGCGGCGTCAACCGCATACCCCGTGAGCTCGCCGTCGGCGTCCTGCATGGCCTGCGGCGCATCGGAGGTATCGAGGGCAACCGTCAGGGTACCGGGAGTGACCAGGGCATCATCCGACACCGTGGGCGTGACGGTCTCGTACTCGATCTGGTCGATCGTGGGAGTCGTGAACGTAGACAGCGGGTTGAACGCGCATCCGCTCAGGCCCAAAACGGCGATGACCGCTGCGGTCCCAGCACCTAACCGAGCCGCGTGCATCAAGCTGCCCCTCACCATGTCCACTACCCTGCCTTCTGTGTCGTATACGATCCGTGCGTTGCGCGGAATATCAGATTGTTCCCACCAGCTGACCTGGTATTTGACCCCACACTTGCGCACCGGGGTGTTTGCTCGGGAGGCCGCAGCCACCTTCACGACTGACCCGCTCGCCCGCGAGGCGGTATTGCCCCAAAGAAAGTAGAACGGACGGTGCGGCTTACATCTAGGACGCGCCATGATCGCGCCGCGCGCACGCGGTCGCTTACGTGGATCCCTTTGACCGCGTCTGTCTTGGACTAGGACGGGCATTTCGTCCGTCCGCAACCACAGCCTGGTAGGAACGAAGCGCATTATAGCTAAGTTCAAGCTAAAGTTTAAGGTTAGGGGCGTTATTCGCATCGCGAGTACAGATTTCGCAGGTCAGGACGGGCCGCACGTGCTCTGATTGAGCCCGTCGCTCCCCTATGGAAAGCCCCAACACACCCGTCTTAGGGCGCCGTGGCCAAAAAATAGCAAATATGAGTACTGTTACCAATTTAGTGGCAGCGATTTCATGCCATCAGAAGGCGATTTCAACGCCAGGGGTCCTACGGCGGAAGGATTGCAGGCGTTTATTAGCTATGTTCTTGAACATATGTTGCGTAACACTGCATATTTTGCAAAAAGATAATGCTACGGGACTTGTGACAGTACTCATATTTGACGTTTTTTGCCCACGACCTCTTATTGCGTGGGTGAATCAGTTGCAAAACGGGCTTCAAAGCGTCCTTCTCAAACAAAAAGCCGGGGCCCGCACGATGCGGACCCCGGCTCAATACCGTGACGATATGTCAGTTACGCCCTACACGTAGAACAGGATGTCGTCGTAGGTCGGAACCGGCCAGTAGTCGGCGGCCACGATCTCCTCCATGGCATCCACGGCGGCGCGCAGCGTGTCCATAGCGGGAACGACCTCGTGTGCATACACATTGGCCTGCTCCTGGCCATCGAGGGCCTCAGCCTTCTGATGCACGGCGTCAAGCGCCTTGATGGAGTCGTTGATGGTGGTGATGCCGTTGCAGAGCTTGTTGAGCGTGTTCTGCTCGCACTGCATGGCGGCCTCAGCACCGGCAGCACGAATAGTCTCAAGGCCCTTAGCGACCTTGGTGGCATAGGCGGTAATGACCGGGCGATAGGTACGACGCGCCTCGCGAACCATCGTGGTAGCCTCGATGTTCATGAGCTTGTTGTACTTCTCGAGCTTGCAGTCGTAACGGCACTGAGCCTCGGCCTTGGTCAGGACGCCCGTCTCCTCAAAGAGCGCAATGGCCTTATCGGAAACAAAGGCGGGCAGGGCGTCGGCCGTGGTCTTGTTGTTGGCAAGGCCGCGCTTCTCGGCCTCAATGGGCCACTCGTCGGAGTAACCGTCGCCGGAGAACAGGATGCGCTGGTGATCGGTCAGCACCTTCTTGCAGTACTCGAGCGCGGCACCCTGGAACTCATCCTCGGGCGTACCCTCAAGCGCGTCGGCGAAGGACTTGAGCGACTTGGCCACGGCGGCATCGAGCACCAGGTTGGAGTCGGAGACGTTCTGCTCGGAGCCGCAGGCACGGAACTCGAACTTGTTGCCGGTGAAGGCGAACGGGGAGGTGCGGTTGCGGTCGGTGTTGTCCTGCATCAGCTTGGGCAGGGTATCGGCGCCCAGGTCGAGCACGCCGCGCGTGGCATGGACGGAAGCCTTGCCATCGATGATCTTCTCGACGACCTCGGTAAGCTGGTCGCCCAGGAAGATGGACATAATCGCCGGAGGAGCCTCGTTGGCGCCCAGACGATGATCGTTGCCGGCCGAGGCAACGGAGGCACGCAGGAGCTCCTGATAGTTATCGACGGCCTCGATCACCGCGGTGAGGAAGACGATGAACTGCAGGTTGTCGAGCGGGGTGTCACCTGGATCGAGCAGGTTCTCGGACTCGGTGCCAAGCGACCAGTTGTTGTGCTTGCCCGAACCATTGATGCCCTCGAAGGGCTTCTCGTGCAGCAGGCAGACCAAGTCGTGGCGGGAGGCGATGAGCTTCATCTTCTCCATCATGACCAGATTCTGGTCGATGGCCTCGTTGACCTCGCCATAGACAGGGGCGAGCTCATGCTGGCAGGGAGCGACCTCGTTGTGCTTGGTCTTGGCGGGAATGCCAAGCGCCCACAGCTCATCGTCCAGATCCTTCATATAGGCCGAGACGGTGGGGCGGATAGCGCCAAAGTAGTGCTCCTCGAGCTCCTGGCCCTTGCAGGGAGCGGCGCCAAAGAGGGTGCGGCCGGTAATGACCAGGTCCTTGCGCTTGCGGTAGGCGTCCTTCTTGATCAGGAAGTACTCCTGCTCGTCGCCCACGGAAGGAACGACCTTCTTGGGGGTCTTACCGAACAGCGCCAAAACGCGCTTGGACTCACGCGAGAGCGCGGTCATGGAGCGCAGCAGCGGGGTCTTCTTGTCCAGGGCCTCGCCCGTGTAGGAGCAGAAAGCCGTGGGGATGCACAGGACATCGTCCTTAATGAAGGCGGGGCTGGTGGGATCCCAAGCGGTGTAGCCACGGGCCTCGAAGGTGGCGCGCAGGCCGCCGTTGGGGAAGCTGGAGGCGTCCGGCTCGCCCTGGATGAGGTTCTTGCCCGTAAACTTGGTAATGGCGGTGCCGTCGTGGTTGGGCTCCAGGAAGCTGTCGTGCTTCTCGGAAGTAATGCCCGAAAGCGGCTGGAACCAGTGCGCATAGTGCGTCGCACCCTTGGAGATGGCCCAGACCTTCATGGCATGGGCAACGGCGTTGGCCACATCCAGGTCGAGCGGCTCACCGCCCTCGAGGGTTGCAGCAAGGCGCTTCCAAATGTCCTTGGGGAGGTAGTCCTTCATGACTTCCTCAGAGAACACCATGGTCCCGAAGCGGTCAGTAAGATCGGCCATACGGAACTCCCTTCGTATCGGCACCGCGTGAGAAGCGGTGTTGATTACTAACGAACGAGTCATAGCTTAGACTCGCCGTGTTTCCGCGACATTACCGTTATGTTGCTGTCGCGAAACCAATCAATGAGGTTACCCTATCGAGGCGGCGTTGCCACCCTCAACAGCCAATCAACTGCATAAATTGCAGACCTCTCCCCATGGTTTAAGGGTAGTCAATTTGGGATGGAGCTCTATTAACTGGTATTTTGCATCAGATACCAGTCTTTATAGTCCGTGCCTAGATTAGCCGCTCTGTTATAGAGAAAGCCGATAGCAAGGCATCTTTGATTAGTATCCCCAAATAGCGAGTGAAACTCCATCGTGGCACAGCGGTGCTGTAGAATCCTTACAACACATCACACTATTACGTATCTAGAGGAGCACGATATGCGCGTCGACGAGGTTTTTAAGCAGGCAGCATCCCAGGGCACCGCACCCGTTTCGTTTGAGATGTTCCCGCCCAAGGGCGAGCTGACCTTCGAAACGGCTCGCAAAGTGGCAGGCAATCTGTGCAAGCTTTCGCCGAGCTTTGTCTCGGTCACCTGCTCGGCCGGCGGCTCAGGCAACGGTGCCACCACCGCCCCCATCGCGCATATGATTACGAGCGAATTCGACACACCCTCGGTGGCACACCTTACCTGCGTGGGCCGCTCGCACGCCGATATCGCCGCCAAGATCGACGAGTATCGCACCGCCGGCGTGGAAAACATCCTGGCCCTGCGTGGCGATCTCCCTGCCGGCGCAACCGAGGACGACAAGCCTGCCTCCGACTACGCCTACGCCCGCGACCTCATCCCCGAGCTCGTCGACGCCGGCTTTTGCGTGGGCGCCGCAGCCTACCCCGAGGGCCACATTACCTGCGAGGATCTCAACCTCTCGGTCGAGCACCTCAAGCAAAAGCAAGACGCCGGCGCGAGCTTCTTTGTGACACAGCTCTTTTTTGACAACGAGTGCTTCTACCGTTTTCACGAGCTTGCCGACAAAGCCGGTATCACCGTGCCCATTACCGCGGGCATCATGCCGTTTATGGGCAAGTCGCAGATCAGCCGCATGGTCTTTATGTGCGGCGCATCGCTGCCCTCCCCCGTCATCAAGATCCTCGCCAAGTACGAGAACGACCCCGAGAGCTTGCAGGCAGCCGGTGTAGAGTATGCCGCCCGTCAGCTTTGCGACCTCAAAGAGCACGGTGCCGACGGTCTGCACCTGTACACTATGAACCGTCCTGCGATCGCCGCAACCATTATGGAGCGCCTGGGGTAATGGAAAAACCGCACATCGATACAACCGTTGTTGAAGTGCCGGCCGACCTTGCGTCGCCGGCGCTTTACCGTATCGACGCTGCTCACCACCCTCGTGTCGACCGTGCCGAGATGCTGCGGTATCTGGGCTACGGCGGTCAGCAGATTGAGCCCGAGCTGTCGCAGCGTATTGAGCTTGTCATTGAGCGTCTGGAGCTGGATATTGAACCCCGTGGCGTGCGCCGCGTATTTGCCGTCGATGCCACGGGAGTCGATGAACAGGGCGATCCTTGCATTCGCTTGGTCGGCACCAACGTTGAGCTGCGCGGTCGCGATATCTATCGCCACCTCAAAGACGCCCGCTTTGCCGCACTCATGGCATGCACCCTCGGCATGGACGCCGAGCGTCGTCTGCGCACCACGGGAGCCCAGCAGCCCCTGGAGGGAGCCGTGCTCGACGCCGCGTGCTCTGCCTATGTAGAAGCCGCCGTTGAGCAGATGGACCAGCAGGCCAAGGCTGCGGCCGCCGCACACGGGCTCGCCGGCAACTGGCGCTTTAGCCCCGGCTACGGCGACTGCCCGCTCTCGGCCCAGCGCTCGATCGTCGATGCGCTCAACGCCACGCGCCTCATCGGCCTTACCGTCACGCCCACCAGCCTGCTCATGCCCACCAAGAGCGTGACCGCGGTGATCGGTCTGTTCGACGGCAAAGTCCACGACGCCCAGAGTCGCCCCACCTGCAATATCTGCCGCATGCGCGAGAACTGCCGCTTCCGCGCCGCCCACACCACCTGCTATTCGCATTCTGAATAAAATGTCAATTGATGGCACGGTATCGAGGGAATCTCATCCGTATGTAAGCGGATGTCCTCACAAACAAGTACCATAAGATTCCAAATAACAACTATCTGAAAGCCAGTACATGCACAACATTCTGCAGTTCTCGCCACAACTAACCGCGCTTGAGTTTTTTTCAGGCATTGGCTTGGCTCGTGCCGGCATGGCAAAAGCCGGAATCAAAACAATCTGGGCAAATGACATAGACCATACTAAATGCGCCATGTACGGCCAGTGTTGGGGCGATGAGCA
Organism: uncultured Collinsella sp.; assembly: GCA_900554455.1. Classification (GTDB taxonomy): domain Bacteria; phylum Actinomycetota; class Coriobacteriia; order Coriobacteriales; family Coriobacteriaceae; genus Collinsella. Next base: position 1,297 of record USHT01000012.1, on the reverse strand, counting down.
TCTAGTCGAGCAGGATGTCCACACACTCGACCCCGACTTAATACCCCAAGCCGACATCGCATGGGCGTCAAGCCCTTGCACAAACTTATCTCTCGCGGGAAACAGGGAGGGACTTATCTCTGGCAAAGAGTCCAGTGCGTTCTTTGGCTTTATTAAGGCCATCGAAGGAATGGGCGATCGTGCCCCGCGGGCACTTGTTCTCGAAAATGTCATCGGCCTTGCCACGTCTAATAACAGTGATGACTTTAGACTCGTTTGCCAGGAATTTAATCGTTTAGGCTATTCATGCGACGCTTATTTTATCGATGCACGGCACTGGCTTCCCCAGTCACGCCCCCGCATGTTTGTCGTCGGATTAAAAAACCCTCTTCCCAACAGCCGACTCGATTCGTCGCTTCGTCCTGAAAAGGTCTCCTGGATTCACTCCGACCCTTCACTCATTACGCACGTCTCTCACCTAAACGAGCCAAGTCCACTTCGCATGACGGGCCTTGCAACGGTTGTTGAAAATATTCCCGAGAACGACAAGCGTTGGTGGAACAAAAACCAAGTACAAGCATTTATCGACTCACTTGCACCGCATCAAGCAGAGCGCCTTCAGCGCTTCTTAAATGCCAAAGAAAAAATTGTTCGCACTGCTTACCGTCGCACGCGATCGGGCGTTGTGCGCTGGGAAATCCGTGAAGAAGAAATTGCCGGATGTCTAAGAACGGCTCGCGGCGGCTCATCAAGACAGGCAGTCGTTATATGCGAAAACGGAAAGATAGAAGTTCGCTGGATGACTGGAACTGAATATGCCCGTCTCCAAGGTGCTGACTCATGTCAGTTTAGCGGCTTCTCGGATGCTCAGATTCGCTACGCATTCGGCGATGCAGTTGCCGTGCCAGTTGTCACTTGGCTTATAAAAAATGCAGTCAAACCCGCGCTTATGTCTTCAAGGAACGGAATGAACAATAATGGAAATGACCAATTGCTCCTTGAGCGAGCCCGATAAAGGTATCTTGGATGCCATTGAACTCTGGTACGAATCCAAGCGCAACAAGCGAGGCAATGTCAACCGTAACGTTATGGCGGTTGGCATAGGCATAAGCGAGCTGCTGCAAAACCGTTTTCCGCTCACCGACGATTATGTGCAATCGGACAAGGGGAGCCAAGTACGAGGCCTAAGTGGAGCATGCATCAAAACAGTTTTAGCCAGACATGGGGAAACGCGTGCCTTCGCGTCAGAGGGCGGCAGAACCTCACGCGGCACACTCCCGATGGCGCTTGAGCTTGCCACGATTATCAACTCTGCCCT
>USHT01000011.1 GCA_900554455.1 uncultured Collinsella sp. | reverse complement strand
TCCGCACATGTGCGGATGAATGTGGGAGGTGTTCGGATGAAGTTGATAATCAAGGCGATTACGTCGATTGCCATAGATACGGTGGAGCTTTGGGCGCCGGCGGCTTGGCACGCTAGAATAAATCAGTTGCGCAAAGACCGCCCATTGTGTGGGCAGTTCATGATAGGAAGTTTCCATGGCATTGCAATTTACAGAGCGCGAGTTCATTCCCGTGCTGCTCGGTGGCGACATCAACGCCTATTCGGTGGCGCGCGCCTTCTACGAGGAGTACCAGGTCAAGAGTCTGGTCTTTGGCAAGTATCAGACGGGTCCCGCGTACCGCAGCCAGATTATCGACTACACGCCCAACGTGGATATCGACACCATGCCCGTGATGCTCAAAACCGTCAACGGCATTGCCCAATCGCATGCCGACAAGACGATTGTCCTTGTGGGCTGTGGCGACAACTATGTCGCTCTCGTGGCTCAAGCCAAGGACGCCCATGAGTTGGCGGATAACATCGTCGCTCCCTACGCGCCCTACAGCATGCTTGAGCAGTGTCAGAAGAAGGAGATCTTCTACGAGCTGTGCGAGAAGCATGGCGTGCCCTATCCGCATACCTTTACCTTCACCATGGCGATGCTGAACGCCAAAGGCGAGGCACCTGCCGAAGTGCTCGACCAGATCGATTTTCCCTACCCGATGATTCTGAAGCCTTCTGACGGCATCATGTGGTGGCAGCACGAGTTCGAGGGCCAGAAAAAGGCCTATGAGATTGCCGACCGTACCGAGCTGGAACAGGTCATTCGCGACTCGTATGCCAGCGGCTACACCGACGACCTGATCTTGCAGGATCGCGTGCCCGGCAACGACGAGTACATGCGCGTGCTCACCAGCTATTCCGACCGCAATGGCAAGGTGCGCATGATGTGCCTGGGTCACGTGCTGCTCGAGGAGCATCAGCCTCACGGTGTCGGCAACCACGCCTGTATCATCACCGAGCCCAACGACGAGCTCATGGGCGGCGTGCGCAAGTTGCTCGAGGACCTTCACTTTGTGGGCTATTCCAACTTTGACGTTAAGTACGACGAGCGCGACGGCTCGTTTAAGTTCTTCGATTTCAACACGCGCCAAGGTCGCAGCAACTACTACGTCACTAACAGCGGCTTTAACGTTGCCAAGTATGTGGTGGACGAGTATGTGTTCAACCGCCCGTTTGAGCCGGAGTTTGTGACGGCGCAGGACGAGGCGCTGTGGATGGTCGTCCCCATGGGTGTCGTCGACAAGTACGTCAAGGATCCCGAGCTGCGCGCTAAGGTGCATCGTCTGGACAAGGAAGGCAAGGGCGCCGACCCTTCGTTTATGAAGGGCGACTTTGTCTTTAACCGCTGGCTGCGCATGTGGCACACCAAGCTGCGCCACTTTAAGCTGTTCAAGACGTATTACAAGTAGATGAGTGCGGCGCCCGTCCGGTTTACATCGGGCGGGCGCGGGTATGATACGCGCAATTGCGCAAGCGTCACCAAGGAGGCGGCGATGGAAAAGCTGGGAGTTATCGGCGGCATGGGCGCCGAGGCCACGTCGTATTACTACGACCAGGTGGTGCGTCATACGGCTGCTGCCTGCGATCAAGAACATATCGACATGGTGGTGCTCTCCAAGTCGACCATGCCCGACCGCACGCTTGCCATTAAGACCGGCGAGCATGCCAAGCTGCTGGCGACCATGAAAGAGTGTGCCCAGGCACTCGAGTCGCTGGGCTGTGCGCACATTGCCATTCCCTGCAACACGTCGCACTACTTCTACGACCAGATCAAGTCGTTTACGAAGGTGCCGATTATTCACATGCCGCGTGAGTCGGTGCGCTATGCCCTTGCGGGTGCGGTGATGGGGGAGTGCGAGTTCGACCCCAACCTGAGTATGCCGGCCGAGCCGGTGCACAAGATTGGCATTATGGGCACCGACGGAACCGTGGGCGCGGGCGTTTACGGCCGCGAATGCGAGGCTGCGGGTGTTGAGGTTGTCTATCCCAGCGAGAAACGTCAGAACGATGTGATGTCGCTTATCTACGATGATGTGAAGGCCGGACGTGAGCCCGATATGGATAAGTTCGACCGCGTGATGTGGGAGTTCGCTCGTAGTGGCTGCGACCGTGTCATTCTGGCCTGCACCGAGCTATCGGTGCTGCAGAAGTATCGAGAGATGCCCGAGATCACCCTCGATGCCATGGATGTCCTGGTGCGCGAATCCATCATCCGCAGCGGCGCCCCCTACCGCCTCTAGCTTCCGACCTGCCAAAAAGGGACAGGTTAATTTTGGTGGGTTATCTGGTGAAACAGTAAAGGCCTCGGCTCGTTTGGTACGAGCCGAGGCCTTTTGCGTTGGGCAGTTGCTGTCGGTGGTGAACTAGAACAGGAAGCCGATGGCGATGAGGGCGATGCTGACGATGAGCACGGCGATGTCCAGGCCCTTGATGGGGTAGCGCTTGTACGAGCTGACGCGTGTACGCAGATAGAAGCCGCGCTGTTCTGCCGCCAAAGCTGTGGCATCGGTCTTGCCCACGCTCGAGATAAGTAGTGGCACGCACAGCGGCAGCATAAGCTTGAGTTTCTTGACGGGGTTCTTGGTGTCGTATTCGACGCCGCGTGCAGTCTGTGCCTCCATGATGGCGTTCATTTCCTGGCCAAATACCGGCACAAAGCGCAGTGCCGTGGTAAAGGTGAAGGCATAGCGATATGGCACGTGCAGCACCTCGACGCAGGCGTTGGCGAGGTCGTTGAGCTTGGTCACCATAAGCATGAGGATGAGTGGCAGCGCCACGCCCAACAGGCGTAGGCAGGCCTTCGATCCGGTAATGAGGCCCGTGTCGGTGATAAAGCCCCACACCATGTTGCCGTCGCGCATAAAGGCCAGCTGAAGCACCAGCATGATGAGCGCGAGCGGAATCAGCAGCTTGAGCAGTGCGAGCAGACGGTCGACGACGCCGGCATAGGCACCCAGTGCAAGGGTGAGTGCCAAAAAGCCCAGCAGCGCCACGTAGGTGTCGGACAAGAAGATGCCGACGATGATGGCGGCGGCGAGGCCCAATTTGACGACGGGGTTCAGGCGATGCAGTAGCGTATCGCTTGGCATGTAGTCGATGACGTTAATCACGGCGGACCATCTCCTTGGTAATGCGAACGACATCGGTGACCTCGCTCACCTGCGCAAAAGCGGGCGAGACGGAAGATGCCAGACGGCGCGAGAGTTCAATAACCTGGGGAGGCTCCACGTAGGCACGCCGCATGAGATCGATGTTCGAGAATAGCTCGTGCGTGCGGCCGCGGTCGAGGATGCAACCGTCGGCCATTACCACAATGCGCTCGGCAAAATCCGAGACGACTTCCATATCGTGGCAGACCATAATCACGGCGCAGCCGCGCTCGGCCATGGTGCGCACCGTTTCCATGACGGTCATGCACTCGCGGTAATCAAGGCCGCTCGTGGGCTCGTCGAGCACGACGATCTTGGGCTCAACCACTACGACGGAGGCAAGCGCCACCATTTGTCGCTGGCCGCGCGAAAGTGAGAAAGGTGCCTCATCGGCAGGCAGGCCAAAGCGGTCGATAACAAGTTGAGCACGACGCAGAGCCTCGGCACGGTCGATGCCGGCAAGCTCCAGGCCAAAAGCGACCTCGTCGAGCACGGTATCCTTGCAAATCTGGCGGTCGGGGTTTTGGAAGAGGGTCGCGACCTCGCGGGCGATACGGCTCGTGGGGACCGCGGCAGTGTCCAGACCCGTAACGCGTACGCTGCCCGAGGAAGGCTTAAGCAGGCCCGTAAGCAGCTTGGTGAGCGTAGTCTTGCCGGCGCCGTTTTGGCCGACGATGCCCACGAGCTCGCCAGGATAGAGCGTCAGGCTAAGGTCGTGTACGGCGGCGCCGCCATTGGGATAGGCAAACTCAACATGGTCGAAGGTGAGTACGGGTTCGGCGTCCTTGGCATGAGGACGCAACGACGGTGCATGCGGGGAACCGGTGGGCGCCTGGGCTTCGATGGCCGCGTGTGCGGGGTCGACGATGCCCGAAATCAGGCGCTCGGCCTCATCGACATCCAAGCAAGGGGTACCGCTTACCAGGCCATCGGCCTCGAGGCTATTGAAGATACGCGTGACGCGAGGGCAGTCGACGCCGATGGCACGGAGCTCGTCGGTATGCGCGAAGACCTCGTGTGGCTCGCCCTGCAGCGCGATTTCGCCATGGTTGAGCACGAGCACGCGGTTGCAGTACTCCGAGAGCAGGGCGACCTTTTGCTCAACGACGACGATGGTAATTCCAAGTGCGCGGTTTACCTCACGCAGCGTCTCGAAGACCAACGTGGAGCTGGCGGGGTCGAGTGCCGCGGTGGGCTCGTCGAGAACCAAGACGCGCGGACGCATGGCGAGGATGGCGGCGATGGCTACCTTTTGCTTCTGTCCGCCCGAGAGGGTGGCGATTTCGCGATCGCGCAGGTCGCTGATGCCGACGGTTTCGAGCGTTTCGCTCACGCGCTGCTCGATCTGGTCGTGGGGAACGCCAAAGTTCTCGAGGCCAAAGAGCATCTCGTCCTCGACGACCGAGGCGACCATCTGCGTGTCGATATCCTGCAGCACGCTGCCGACGATTTGCGACACGTCGGTGAGCGAGGCTTCGCAGGTGTCGTGGCCGTCAACCATGACGGATCCAAAGAACGTGCCGGTGTAGTGGTGGGGCACGGCACCCGACAGGCAAGCGGCAAGCGTGGACTTGCCGGCGCCCGAGGGCCCGATGATGCCGATGAAATCTCCCTTGTTCACGCTGAGCGAGATGTGGCTGAGCGCCTGTTCGGTCTGCGTGCCATAGGAGAACGAGACATCGTCGACGTTGATGATCGTTTCCATGGATACCTTTCATAGTCATTGGGGACATTCTTAAATGACCAGTTGTTTAAGAACGTCCCCAAGAGTCAGTCGTTTGGGACAGTCTTTGGTGGTGAAGCACGGAGACGGCTTTAGGAGAGCCCCAGGTTGGCGCGAAAGAGGAGCGAAGCGTACTTGGGTACGCGAGCGACGAATGAACGCCAAGATGGGGTGGCTCGTAAAGCCGAGCGGGTTAGTTGAGCCTAAGGGCCTTCTGGATGGGCAGGTAGAGGGCGCCGACCAGAATGGCGTTAAAGACGGCGGTCATGGCGACGACGGGCAGCATGGCGGCGGCGAGCTCGCCTACCACGCCGAGCATGGCCATCTTGATGACCATGAAGATGACGCCGGAGACAAAGGTGGTCAGGAAGGTTGCGACAATGGCGATCGCGGGCTTGACCTGACCGTTCTTGCCGGCGGCGTTGACGATGCCGGCCATGAGCATGGCGGCGATGCCCTCGGCGGCAAAATCGACGAACGGCGAAGTGGTGGTGATCTGGATTACGGCAGCCGAGATGAGGCCAATGACGAGCGCCTGGCCGATGTTGGGGCGAACGACCAGGATGGTGAGGCAGAAGGCCGAGATGATGAACTCGGGGCTGATCATGCCGCCCGAGATGCCTGAGATGGCCTTGCCGACGGTGAAGTTGAGGATGAAGCCGGCGGCGAGCAGGATGGCGAGCAGGACGAGGGCGCGGATATCGAGTTTGCCGCGGTCGGCGGTCTGGACGGTGCGGGGCTGGGTGGCGGTGGTGTTCTGAGACATGGTGAAAATCCTTTCGGAATGGGAGTGCAAGAGAAAAACGGAGGCGCGTGATACGAATGCAATCGGGCTCGAGATAGAAAAAGGCCCCCGGTCGAAACCGGAGGCCTTCCAATCACCTAGAGCGCAAAAACAGGCGTGAGGGACTCACTGTCGACCGATCGTATTCGCATCACGCCACCACCAGTTGTTGAGAGACTTCATTGTGTTCTTCATGTTGGTGGCTCCTTTCGTGATGCCATGGCGCGGTCGCACCTAGTTGCTGTTGCGCTGCACTATAGCACAGCAAAGTGTGTGCGGGGAAATCTTTTTTGAAAAGATTTCAGGCGGGTTTCCCGTCGGTCAAAAAGGCGGGTTAAGCGGGCGAGGCTGCCATTGCTGCCTCGCCCGCTCAGCTAAGACGTTACTCCTTATTGCGACGGTAGAGGAAGTAACCGCCCGCGGAGATGACGGCAACGCCAGCGATGGCGAATGCAGCCACCACGCGGCCATCAAAACGATCACCGGTGGTGGGCAGGCCGCCCTTGGTGTTCGTCTTGTTGGTGGTTACCGTGGTCGTGGTGTCCGACTTGCCAGGCTTCTCGGGCTTGGTGGTGGGCTGCTCGGGGGTACCGGGCTGCTCAGGAGTACCAGGCTGCTCGGGAGTGCCAGGCTGCTCGGGAGTGCCAGGCTGATCCGGGGTTACCGGGTCGGTGGCAAGAGCATCCTTGGCGTAGGTGATGGACACCTTGAGGCCGTTGGTCTCAGTGTTCAGGTCGCTCGGGGTGAAGGGCTGGTCGAAGTTCTCAGCCTTCAGATAGGCGCGCATCTCCTGGAGCAAGGCCTTGCACTTGACGTAGGTGTTCTCGGTGGCAGCATTGCCGGCCTTGTTTGCCAGGGCGGTACGGGCCTCGGTGCCCTCGGTGGCCTGCATGACCTCGTCGACTTCCAAGTTCTGCTCGACGAGCTCGTTCTGGAGGGCGTCGAGGTAGGTGCGAACGCCGGTGCCGAGCTGCTCACGGTGCTCGAAGCACAGGGAGCTGATGTCCATGAGGACATAGTTGATGGAGTTCTCGGGCTCCTCGTTGTTCACGATGTCCTCCTCTTCGCAGTGATCGAAGGAGACGGTCTGGTCGCTGTAGTACGGGCTAACCTCGGTGAGCAGTGCGGAGTAGTAGGGGATGGCGACGGAGTAGGCGGCGCGGGAGAGCATCTCCCACTGGATGGTCGCGATCTCGGGGTCCATGCCCTGACGGATCTGGAAGAGATTGACCTCGGTGTTGGTCTCGGTACCAATGGCGTAGGCGCCGTCGGTGTTGGCGTTGAGGCCCGGGACCTTCTCGCCGCGGTTGCCAAACGCGCGGATCATCTCAAAGGTGTTCCAGTCGGACTTGCCGGGCTGGAAGAACAGCGGCTGCGCCTTGCTAACCAGGGCGCCGGTCGTGGCACGAGCATCTTCGCGCTCGTCCTTGACGATCTCGTAGTCGGTGCCCTCGGTGAGCGGCACACCGAAGTAGGCGCGACCCTGGACATAACGGGCCCAAGAATGCATGGCCTTTTCGCTAATTGCCTCGCCGTAGGTCTGGGCAACGTCAAATTGACCGTCATCGAAGTACTTGGCGAAGCCATTCTCCTTAGGCATGGACTCGATGGTCGCAGAGTGGAGACAGTTCGCGGTGTCGGTGAGGTCAACCTTGTAGTTGAGGTTGCCGATGTTGGGGTTGAGCGAGGCGATATCGTCAGTGAGCCTCATGGCGATCCACTGGTGGCCGGAAAGTGCGGCAAACAGCCAGGTCTCGTTGCTGTCGGCGATGATAATCTGATCGTTGCCGCAGGCGCCCTGCTCGTCGATGATCTTGCCGAGGAGCTCGACGCCCTCACGTGCATTGGCGCTTTCACCTAAGATAACGCTGCCGTAGCTGTACTCGCCAATACCGGTTTTGGTCAGGGGGTCTGCTGCCTCAGCATCAGCATTCATGCCGGTGGTCAGCGTTGCGGAGCAGGACACGCCCTTCTCATTGATGCCTGCCTCAGAGTAGGCATCATAGCGCCCGTGCCACTGGGAGGGATGGTCGCGTACATAGGTGTAGCGATACGTGGTCTTGGTCGAGGTATACATGAATGCGGACTCGTCCGAGCCGTACGTATGCCCCGGGCCGTGAGAAGGCTCAATGCCAAAGTGCTTGAGGTAGCGCTTATCGAAGTCCTCGGCGCGGCCATAGTACGTGTCACCGTCGGCCGTCAGCTTGTTGCCCATGTACATCTGCGTGCAGGCGAGCGCAGATGTCGGCATGGACATGATGGTTGCAGCTCCAAATGCAAGGCCTATGCCAAGCTTCTTGAGCGCGTTGACGGGATGAGTTTTACTCATATTCCCTCCCAGCGTGCGAAAGCCCTCTGTCTCCAGAGGGCTTCACCCAATAATTGCACCCCCTTAGCGTAACGAATTCGAAACAATATACATTCATGAAAGTTATTTACTCGATAAGCGTAGCGAAATATGCGATTAACGGTAAATTGAACTCATTTAGTGGGAAATCAATTTGTATAACGCCAGCGAAAAATGTAGCTAAATAAAGCGTCAAGAAAAAAGCGGACCCCTCGCCGGCATGTGGTTTCATGCCGGCGAGGGGTCCGGGCTGCACGGGCCGTCTAAGAGTAATGGCTACTTCTTTCGACGGTGAATCACGTTAATGGCATAGCCGACGAGCATGGCCAAAACGATGACGATAAAGCCAAGGATGGGGTTGTCGTTCACGGGGGTCCTCCTATTTTCCGAGCGGCGAGAATTCGTCGACGATGATATCAAGGCATTGCGGTAGCGCGCGGGCGCCAAAGACGCCGGAGTTGCTGGAGATGATCTCGCCATCAAACTGCATGCCGAGCGATGGCGTGCAGGTAATCTTGGCTTCTTTGGTCTGGATGATCTTAAACTGCGGGCGGCCGAGTACCTTGCCGGCGGGGTCGAGCGCGGCGGTGATTACCGTGGGGAGCAACTGCACCGTGCGCACGGGCTCAATAACGACGATGTCGACCATGCCGTCGTTCATACGGCAGTTGGGGAACAGGTTGATGTCGTTTTGGATGACAGACGTGTTGCCCGCCATGCAGCAGATGCCGTCGAGCTCCTCAACAATGCCATCATGCTCAATGGTAAAGTGCGCCACCGTGGGGTTGGGCGTGGCGAGAGCGGAGAGGAAGTAGGCGATCTCGCCGATGTCGTTTTTGGTGGGGGCGGCCTTCATCATGATCTCGGCGTCAAAGCCCGAACCGGCGATGATGATAAAGCCATGGCGCTTTTCGTTGCCGTTCTCGTCGAGCCAAAAGAGCTCGCCCATGTCTACTTTGACCGTGCGGCCGGCGCGACATGCCTTGGCAAGCGCCGCTGCCTCGGGGGCATTGCCGATGTTGTTAAAGAACAGGCAGGCCGTGCCGGAGGGGAAAACGAGCGTGGGGACGCCGCAGCCGCGCATCTGGTCGAGCACGTTGGAGACGGTGCCGTCGCCGCCCGAGACGACCACGCGGTCGAACTCGCGAACGTCTGCCACGGCGTCCTCGGGCTCCATGCCATCGCCGATAAAGCGCATCACGACTTCGTCGCCGCCCTGTGCAAGGGCGTGCGTGAATGCGTAGATTTCATCTGAGCTGGGGCCCGATGCCGGGTTGTGGATGATAAGGCAGCGCATACTTACGTTCCCGTTCTGTGACTAACCGAGTATAGTTGTAAGGCAATGCCGATATCCTACCCGTGTTTTTCGGGCCTAACCTTATTCGATGGGTTGATATGTACATTTCCACACATCAGGCTCTACTCGACTTTTGCCAGCGCGCCCGTGAGTTCGACGCGATTGCCGTCGATACCGAGTTTTTGCGCGAGCGCACGTTCCATCCGCGTCTGTGTTTGGTTCAGATTGCCACCCCTGCCGAGAGTGTAGCGGTCGATCCCCTGGTAATCGACGACCTATCGCCGCTGGCCGAGCTTATGGCCGACGAGAGCGTGACCAAGGTCTTCCACGCCTGCTCGCAGGATATGGAGGTCATGCTCCATACCGTAGGCGTGCTGCCGCGTCCGATTTTTGACACGCAGGTGGCCGCCGCCTTTTTGGGCGAGCGTCAGCAGATTTCCTACGGCGCGCTCGTGCAGACGTTTTGCGGCGTCTCATTGCCCAAGACCGAGTCACTGACCGACTGGTCGCGTCGCCCGCTGACCGATAAGCAGATTGAGTACGCGATCGATGACGTCAAGTATCTGATCGTCGCCTATACCGAGATGATGAGCCGCCTGCGCGAGCTGGGCCGCGTGGACTGGGTGCTCGACGAGCTGCGCCCGCTGGCTGACGAGTCGCACTATCGCGCCGATCGCCACGAGGCGTTCCGCAAGGTCAAACGCATCAACTCGTGCAGTCGTCACCAGCTGGGTATCGCGCGCGAGCTCGCCGCCTGGCGTGAGGACCGCGCCGAGCGCCGCAACATCCCGCGCAAATGGGTCATGTCCGACGACACGCTGCTTGCGCTCGTTAAACGCAATCCCGTGCGCGTTGAGGAGTTCCGCAGCATTCGCGGTACCGATCAGTTGGGGGAGCGCGACGTGGACGGTGCGCTCATGGCCATCAAGCGCGGCGCAAGCTGCCCGCACGATCGCCTGCCGCTCATGGTGCGCGGGCATCGCCAGATCTCTCCGGAGTTGGAGAGCGTGACGGATCTCATGTACGCGCTCATCCGCCTGGTTGCCGAACGCTCGGGAGTGGCGACCTCGGTCATTGCCTCGCGCGATGACCTGGCCGACTACATTGAGCATCCCGAGCAGAGCCCCTTGCGCGAAGGCTGGCGCTTTGAGCTTGTGGGCTCGCGCCTGGACGATCTGCTCTCGGGCAACATGGGGTTGACGGTCAAAGATGGCAAAATTGAATTGCTGTAAGGAAGCCTAGCCGCTTGAGTGGGTAGAATGCCTCCAACGTGTAACTCGATTCGGAGGAATTCGCATGCCTTATTACTATGGATACGGCTTTGGCATCGACCCGCTGTACCTGCTGGTTGTTCTTGTCTGCACGGTGATTGGCCTTGCCGCACAGAACTATATCAACTCGACGTACAAAACCTGGTCCAAGGTTCGCTCGGACGGCGACACGGGCGCCACGGTCGCTCGCCGCATGCTCGACGCCAACGGCTGCAACGCCGTGGGTATCAAGGGTGTCGCCGGCGAGCTCACCGACCATTACAACCCACAGGACAATAACCTGTATCTCTCGGATGCCAACCGTTCGGGCGGGTCGGTCGCAAGCGTTGCCGTCGCCTGCCACGAGGCGGGCCATGCCGCCCAGCGTCAAAGCGGTTACGCCATGATGAAGGTTCGCACCGCCCTCGTGCCGGTCGTCAACTTTACCCAGAACACCTGGACCATCGTGTTGCTCTTGGGCCTGTTTATGAACATCGCGGGACTCACGACCCTCGCACTGATCTTCTTCTCGTTTAGCGTGCTGTTCCAACTGGTTACGCTGCCGGTCGAGATTGATGCCAGCCGCCGCGCCGTGGCGTACATCGAGCAGTCGGGCATGAGCTCCAAGCAGGTCAATGGTGCCAAGAAGGTCCTGACGGCAGCCGCGCTTACCTATGTTGCTGCAGCGCTCACTTCGATCATTCAGCTGCTCTACCTGATGGCTCGCTACAACAGAAACTCCAACCGATAACAAATTGGCTTGACAGGCGCCGCGGAGATTTGTGTCCCCGCGGCGCTGTACTATGTGTTGGACTTGAATTTGCGCAGGGCCGGAGCCCTTGTGCACGATAACGAAAGGAGGCTGCGTGGCAGGCTGGAATCTGACCGGCAATGCCGTTTCCGCCGAGTTCGACGGTTCGGACGAGCAGGAGCGTAAGGAACTCAGCGTGAGCCAGGCGGTGGAGATCGCCGCCGGCGCGCTCGATGCCATTCCGCAGCTGAGCGTTTTGGGCGAGGTCACGGGCTTCCGTGGCCCCAATGCCCGAAGCGGCCACTGCTACTTTCAGATCAAGGACGACTCGGCGGCCGTCGACTGCATCATCTGGAAGGGTGCCTATCTCAAGCGCACGTTCGATCTGCGCGACGGCATGCAGGTGAGCTTTAAGGGCAGCTTCAATCTTTATAAGGCCACGGGCCGCATGAGCTTTGTCGCTCGCTCATTCTCGCTGGCGGGGGAGGGTCTGCTGCGTCAACAAGTGGCGCAACTGGCCGAAAAGCTGCGTCGCGAGGGCCTGATGGACGAAGCGCGCAAGCGCCGTATTCCGGTGTTCTGCTCCCGCGTGGCGGTCGTCACCTCGCTTTCGGGTGCCGTAATCGACGACGTCAAGCGCACATTGCGTCGTCGCAACCCGCTCGTCGAGCTCGTCTGCGTGGGCGCCAAGGTTCAAGGTGAGGGTGCGCCGGCTGAGCTCATTGAGGGCTTGCGCCGCGCCGCCGCCATCACGCCGGCGCCCGACTGTATTTTGCTGGTGCGCGGCGGCGGCTCCTTTGAGGACCTCATGACCTTTAACGACGAGGAGCTTGCTCGCGCGGTGGCGGCTTGTCCTGTGCCCGTGGTGACCGGCATTGGCCATGAGCCTGATACCTCGATTTGCGACATGGTGAGCGACCGCCGCGCCTCCACGCCCACGGCGGCGGCAGAATCGGTGGCGCCGGCTATGACGGAGTTGGCCGATGTGCTCGAGGCGCGCCATCAGCGTCTGGGTGCCGCGATGGCATCGATGATTGGGTCGAATCAGGTTGATCTGGAGATGCTCGACCAGCGCGGTCGCCGCGCCTGGGATACCTATACGGCCCGCTTGGGCGATGCGCTCGATGCGGCTGCGTGCCGCCCGTGCCTCAACGACCCAACGTTTATGGTCGAGCGTCGCGAGTCTGAGCTTGCCCTGACGGCCGATCGCCTGTCGGGCGCCATAGTACGCTCGGTCGGGACATTCCGCTCCAACTTTGAGCGCCTGCCCGAGCGTCTGGTTGCAAGCACCTCGGGGCTCGATGGCAAGCGCCATGCGCTCGCGCTTGCGAGTTCCCGTCTGGAGCATCAGGGGCGCACGATGCTCAACAAGCCCGCGTCCGACCTGGGCCGTGCGGCAGCCTCGCTAGATGCCCTGTCGCCGCTCAAGGTGCTTGCCCGTGGTTATTCCATCGCGTACAGCGATGATGGGGTGGCCACGAGCGCCAAGACCTTTAAGGCCGGTGACGCCATCCGCGTGCGCATGGCAGACGGCAACGTGACGGCAACGGTCGATACGGTCGAGTAGGCCGCGTTTCATAGCGATAAACCTTTAGGAAAGGAAACAGATATGGCAGAGAAAACCCCGGTCGAGCAGCTTACGTACAAGCAGGCTTCGCAGGAGTTGGAGCTCATCATCCGCAGCTTGGAGTCGGGCGATATGGAGCTCGAGGAGTCGCTCGAGAGCTATACCCGCGGCGTCGAGCTCCTCAAGAGCCT
>USHT01000010.1 GCA_900554455.1 uncultured Collinsella sp. | reverse complement strand
GCCTTTGTGCGTGCCCGCCTGGAGCAGGAAGGCTTTACGCAGGACCAGATCGGCGAGCTGCACCTTCCGATCGGCGTTGCCATCGAGGCCGAGGACCCCGAGGAGATCGCCATCTCCATCGCCGCCGAGATGATCCACTTGCGCCGCACCAAGCTCGTCCCCCGCAAGCGCTAGCCGCATCCTCATCAATAAGTTGCGGTGAAATAGTTCCTAGATAAGCCTGACGGGCGGTCAGCCAGGAACTATTTCACCGCAACTGCTTTTTGGGACCCATTTGTGCGGGGGAGTTGTGGAGTTGTGCAGGCAGACGAGGTTTTTCTGGAAATACGCTCCCGATGCGCGTATAGTACCGATTGTTTTGTCGGCTCCTGCTGCGTCGAGTCCAAACCGCAAAATGCCATGAGCGGCGCGGATGCAGCCAGGAGGCACGAGGACAACCCATCGTGGCCACGCCCCGTGCTTAAAACCCCAAGAAGGAGTGAACAATGGCAGAAGAGAAGTATGTGCCGCGTCTGAAGACCAAGTACAACAACGAGGTCAAGCAGCAGCTTCAGGACAAGTTCCAGTACGAGAACGTCATGATGATCCCCAAGTTTGAGAAGATCGTCGTGAACATGGGTGTCGGCGAGGCCGCTACCGATTCCAAGGCCATCGACGGTGCCGTGCGCGACCTGCGCGCCATCACCGGACAGCAGCCGATGATCACCCGTGCCCGTAAGTCCATCGCTACCTTCCGCCTGCGCGCTGGTATGCCGATCGGCTGCAAGGTTACCCTGCGTGGCGACCGTATGTGGGAGTTCTTCGATCGTCTGACCTCCGTCGCGATCCCCCGTATCCGCGACTTCCGCGGCATTTCCGCCAAGAGCTTCGACGGCCGTGGTAACTTCTCCATGGGCGTCACCGAGCAGCTCATCTTCCCCGAGATCGACTTCGATTCCGTCGATCACCAGCGTGGTATGGACATCACTTTCGTGACCACCGCCAACACCGATGAGGAGGCCAAGGCCCTTCTGGACGCCTTCGGTTTCCCGTTCAAGAAATAGGTTCACCTGCCCTGTAAGCGCCGTTCCCACAAGGGGGCGGCGCTTGGGGCGAACAATACTCTATGTGAGGAGGATATAAGTGGCTAAGACATCGATGATCGTCAAGTGCAATCGCAAGCAGAAGTTCTCTACTCGTGAGTACACGCGCTGCCAGCGCTGCGGCCGTCCGCACTCTGTGTACCGCAAGTTCGGCCTGTGCCGTGTCTGCTTCCGCGAGCTTGCACTCAAGGGCGAGCTTCCCGGCGTTAAGAAGGCCAGCTGGTAAGTCACTACCAGCGTTTCAAGCATCAGTTTGGAACAGGGAAAACGCGCTAAAAAGGCTTTGCCGTTAAGGGCGGCGAAGAACCAAGAGCACGTGTTCATCAAGAACGAAGGAGAATCTGTATGAACCTTACAGACCCGATCGCAGATATGCTTACGCGCATCCGTAACGCTAACTCTGTGAACAAGGCCACGGTCTCCATGCCGAGCAGCAAGAAGCTCGTCGAGATCGCTCGTGTTCTGCACGAGGAGGGCTACATCGAGGGCTACGATGTCGAGGACACCGTTCCCCAGAAGACTCTGCACATCACGCTTAAGTATGGTCCCAAGAAGGCTAAGGTCATCAACGGCATCCGCCGCATTTCCAAGCCGGGCCTGCGTAAGTACACCGGCGTTGCCGACATGCCCCGCGTCCGCGGTGGCCTTGGTACCGCCATTATTTCCACCAGCCATGGCGTCATGACCGACCGCGATGCTCGCAAGCACAACGTCGGCGGCGAGATCATCGCTTACGTCTGGTAATTCGCTCGGTAGGTAGAAGGAAAGGAGATCACCGTGTCTCGTATCGGTAATAAGCCTGTCCAGATTCCCGCCGGAGTCGAAGTGGCAGTCAACGGCAACAACGTTGTCGTCAAGGGCCCCAAGGGCCAGCTCGAGCTCGATGTCTTTGAGAAGCTCGCTATCAACGTCGAGGACAACGTCCTCACCGTTTCCCGTCCCGACGACGAGCGTGAGACCCGTGCCCGCCACGGCCTCACCCGCGCCCTCATTCACAACATGGTGGTTGGCGTTTCCGAGGGCTTCGAGAAGAAGCTCGAGCTCGCCGGCGTCGGTTACCGCGTGCAGCAGAAGGGCAAGAACCTCGAGTTCTCCCTGGGCTTCTCGCACCCCGTGATCGTCGAGGCTCCCGAGGGCATCACCTTCGAGGTTCCCGACAACACCCACGTGAACGTCAAGGGTATCAACAAGCAGCAGGTCGGTCAGATCGCCGCTGAGATCCGCGGCCATCGTCCTCCCGAGCCTTACAAGGGCAAGGGTATCCACTACGTTGGCGAGCACATCCGCCGCAAGCTGGGTAAGGCCGCCAAGTAGTCGTAACCGACTCACTCGCATAAGACCAGCACCCCGTCAGGTGCTGGCAAGATCAACCTTTTTAGGAGTTTACGTATGAACAAGCATAAGGCGAAGCTGGAAGGCCTCAAGCGTCGTCAGCGTCGTGTTCGCGGCAAGGTCTCGGGTACCGCCGAGCGTCCGCGTCTTCGCGTGACCCGTACTAACGCCAACATCTATGCCCAGATCATCGACGACAGCAAGGGCTCCAGCCTGACGCTCGTCTCCGCCTCGACCCTCGAGGCCGAGTTCAAGGGCACCCACACCTCGAACAAGGAGGCTGCGGAGAAGGTCGGTCAGCTCGTTGGCAAGCGCGCCATCGAGGCCGGCATCACCAAGGTCGCCTTCGATCGTGGTGGCCGTATCTACCATGGCCGCGTCAAGGCCCTCGCCGACGGTGCTCGTGCCGCCGGTCTCGAGTTCTAGGAGGTATGTAGCACATGGCTCGTAATCAGAAGCAGCAGCGCGAGGCCTCCGAGTTCGAGGAGCGCGTCGTTTACATCAACCGCGTGTCGAAGACCGTCAAGGGTGGTCGTCGCATGAGCCTCGTCGCTCTCGTCGTCGTTGGCGACGGCAAGGGCAACGTCGGCGTTGGCATGGGCAAGTCCGCTGAGGTGCCCATGGCCATCTCCAAGGCGTCTCTCGATGCCAAGAAGAACATGTTCCACGTGCCGGTGACCGAGCAGGGCACCATCCCGCACGAGGTTCTCGGCCACTTTGGTGCCGGCCGCATCATCATCAAGCCCGCTGTCGAGGGTACCGGCGTTATCGCCGGCGGCGCTGTGCGTCCCCTCTTCGAGCTTGCTGGCATCAAGAACGTCCTGTCCAAGTCCCTCGGTACCGACAACGGCCTCAACATCATCAAGGCTGCCGTCGAGGGCCTCAAGGAGCTCTCCAGCCCTGAGGACGTCGCGGCTCGCCGTGGCCTGACGGTCTCCGAGATGTTCGTCGGTAAGGAGAACTAAGCATGGCTGACACCATCAAGATCAAGCAGGTCCGCAGCACCAACGGTTGCAAGCAGGACCAGGTCCGTACTGTCCGTGCCCTCGGTCTCCACAGGATCCGCGAGGTTCGCGAGATTGCTGACAACGAGTCCGTCCGCGGCATGATCTTCAAGGTCAAGCACCTTGTCGAGATTGTAGAGGAGTAGCAAATGCAGCTTCACGATCTTACTCCCGCGCCCGGTTCCACCAAGAACCGCAAGCGCGTCGGCCGTGGCAATTCTTCGGGTCACGGCACCACTTCTGGCCGCGGCCAGAAGGGCCAGGGTTCCCGCTCTGGCGGCACCAAGGGTGCCGGCTTCGAGGGTGGCCAGACTCCGCTGGCTATGCGCCTGCCCAAGCTTCCGGGCTTCCGTAACCCCCGTCGTATCGAGTACACCGCTGTTAACGTTGAGCGTCTCGAGCGCAAGTTCGAGGACGGCGCTGTGATCGACGGTGCCGCTCTTAAGGCCGCTCGCATCACCAAGAGCGAGTTCGAGCCCGTCAAGGTGCTCGGCAATGGTGAGCTCACCAAGAAGTTCACGGTCAAGGTCGACAAGGTCAGCGCTTCTGCGCAGGCCAAGATCGAGGCCGCCGGCGGAAAGGTCGAGCTGCCGTGCTAAATGGTCTTAAGAATGCTTTCCGCATCAAAGAATTGCGCGAAAAGATTCTTTTTACCATAGCTATGCTCGTCGTGTACCGCATTGGTGCGCACGTTCCTGTGCCCGGCATTCCCTTCCAGGGGATGCTGGGCCTTTTCTCGACCGATAACAATTCGGTCGCCGCAGGTGCTATGGCCCTCCTGAATCTTTTCTCTGGCGGCGCGTTGAGCTATGTGTCGGTGTTTTCGCTGGGCATCATGCCTTACATCACCAGCTCGATCATCCTCCAGATGCTCCAGGCCGTCGTGCCTTCCCTGCATGAGCTTGCCCGCGAGGGCGAGGTCGGTCAGACCAAGATTACGCAGTATTCGCGTTACCTCACCCTGGCTCTGGCAATCCTCAACTCCGTGGGTTACCTCTTCCTCTTTAAGAGCTTCGGCATCAGCTTCAATGGCGCCGGCGCTCCCGAGATCATCTTCGACCTCATGATCGTCGGTACGCTCACCGCGGGCGCCATGCTGATCATGTGGATTGGTGAGCTCATCACCCAGCGCGGTATCGGCAATGGCATGTCGCTGATCATCTTCGCGAACATCATGGCCGGTCTGCCGCAGGCTATCTTCTCCAGCACCGAGGGCAATGCCGGTGGCATCATCACCATGGTGATCATCTGCGCCATCATCCTGCTGGTTATCCCGCTGATTGTTTTCCTTGAGCGCGGCCAGCGCCGCATCCCGGTCTCCTACGCTAAGCGCGTCGTGGGCCGTCGCATGATGGGTGGCCAGACCACCTACCTGCCCATCAAGGTCAACACCGCGGGTGTCGTGCCGATCATCTTCGCTTCGGCGCTGCTGTACTTCCCGGCTCAGATTGCCGTGTTCTTCCCCGGCATCGGCTGGATTCAGGCAGTTGCCTCCGCGCTTTCGACCGGTTGGCTCAACTGGGTGCTTAACGTTGTCCTCATCGTGTTCTTCGCGTACTTCTACACCTCCATGGTGTTCAACCCCGATGACACGGCCGATAACCTTAAGAAGCAGGGCGGCTTTATTCCGGGCGTCCGTCCGGGTAGGGCTACCGCGGCCTACATCAAGAACGCGCTCAACAAGATCACGCTTCCCAGCGCTGTCTTTTTGGCGCTCATCGCCATCGTGCCTTCGATCATCTTCTCCTTCACGGGTAACCATCTGATCCAGGCATTTGGCGGCACGTCCATCCTCATCATGGTCGGCGTCGTGCTCGACACGGTCGATAAGCTCGAAGGCCAGATCAAGATGTATGATTACGATGGATTCTTTAAATAGGCTAGAGGAGGATTGCTCATGAACCTCGTATTGCTCGGAGCTCCGGGTGCCGGTAAGGGCACCGTCGCACAGGAGCTCGTCGCCGAGTTTGGCGTCGCCCATATTTCCACGGGCGACCTGCTGCGTGCTGCCGTCAAGGGTGGCACCGAGCTTGGTATTCAGGCTAAGAAGTACATGGACGCTGGCGAGCTCGTTCCCGACCAGCTCGTGATCGACCTTGTCAAGGAGCGCCTTGCCGCCGATGACGCCCAGCAGGGCTTCATCCTCGACGGCTTCCCGCGCAACACCGCCCAGGCTGTGACGCTCGATTCCGAGCTCTCCGCCATGGGTCGCGAGATCGACTGCGCCCTTCTGGTCGATGTGGCCCCCGAGGTCATTATCGATCGTCTGTCATCGCGTCGCACCTGCCGCGCCTGCGGTTACACCGGCACCGCTGCCGATGCTACCTGCCCCAAGTGTGGCGGCGAGATGTATCAGCGCGACGACGACAAGCCCGAGACCATCAAGAACCGTCTCGACGTCTACGAGAAGTCCACGAGCCCGCTCGTCGACTACTATCGTGGCCAGGGTCTGCTCAAGTCGGTCAACGGTGACCAGGCTCGCGAGACCGTGTACGGGGATGTCAAAGAGGCTCTCGGTCTATGATCAAGATTAAGTCTGCAACGCAAATCGAGCAGATGAAGAAGGCAGGAGCGCTATCTAAGATGGCGCTCCGCCACGTTGGAGCCATGGTGCGCCCCGGCGTTTCGACTTTTGAGCTTGATCAGCTCGCGGAGCAGATTATCCGCATGCATGGCGGCACCCCGGCCTTTAAGGGTTACGGCGGGTTCCCGGGGACCATTTGCGCATCGATCAACGATGCCGTGGTCCACGGTATTCCCAACCCCGACATGATCCTGCGCGATGGCGATATCATCTCCATCGATACGGGAGCCGTTGTCGACGGTTGGGTCGGCGATAACGCTTGGACGTTTTTCGTCGGTACCCCCACGCCCGAGGCCAAGGCCCTGTGCGAGGTTACGCGCGATTGCCTTAAGGCTGCAATCGAGCAGGCTGTTCCCGGTAACCATATTGGGGACATTGGTTATGCCGTCCAGTCCCTCGCCGAGTCTCACGGCTATGGCGTGCTTCGCGATTATGTGGGGCACGGTATTGGCCGCGTGATGCACGAGGACCCCAATGTCCCTAACTATGGAAAGAAGGGGAGGGGCGTTCGCCTCCAGGCCGGCATGGTCATTGCCATTGAGCCGATGGTTACGATGGGTTCCAACCATGTGAGCACGGGTTCCGACGGTTGGATCGTCACGACCAACGACCACCTGCCCGCCGCGCACTACGAGAACACCGTCGCCATTACCAATGACGGCCCGGTGATTCTCACCACGGATGCGCAAGGTGCTTGGTGTTCGCTCCAAGGCGGAGAAATGTAACAAGTTCCACTTAGTTGTGGAGCCATTACGAAGTTATTACGATGCGTGCATACGTGTTGTAGAATACTCAATCGCTGTCGTTTTCTAGAGAAAGATGATTGCTTGTGAAGAAGGAAGACGCAATTGAGCTCGAGGGTACGGTAAAGGAACCGTTGCCCAACGCCATGTTTAAGGTCGAGCTCGAGAACGGTCATTCGGTTCTGTGCAACATTTCTGGCAAGATCCGAATGAATTACATCCGTATTCTCCCCGGTGACAGGGTTGTCGTGGAGCTTTCCCCGTACGACCTGACCCGCGGCCGCATCACCTATCGCTACAAATAGCGGCACGCATACACGCACTCCATTTCCGACTGCAGGCTTAGCTCAACCTACGGTCGGATTGTGTGTGAAGACCAGCCATAGTTTTAAACGCCTGCGGCTGGGCGAGTAGATAGTAGGGAAGTAGTTTGAGCGCTACCGAAAGGAAGAACGATGAAGGTACGTCCTTCGGTCAAGAAGATGTGCGATAAGTGCAAAATCATTAGGCGCCATGGCAAGGTCCTCGTCATTTGCGAGAACCCCCGTCATAAGCAGCGTCAGGGTTAAGAGAGGAGACTACGTTGGCCCGTATTAATGGTGTCGACCTCCCGCGTGAGAAGCGCGTTGAGATCGGTCTGACCTACATTTACGGCATCGGCCGCACCACTGCGACGAAGATTTGCGTCGAGTGCAACGTTAACGTGGATACGCGCGTTAAGGACCTCACCGAGGATGAGGTTAACGCCATCCGCGATTATATCGACAAGAACCAGATCATGGTTGAGGGCGACCTCCGCCGTGAGCGCAACCAGAACGTCAAGCGCCTTATGGACATCGGCTGCAACCGCGGCCTTCGTCACCGCAAGGGCCTCCCGGTCCGCGGCCAGCGCACCCACACTAACGCTCGTACCCGCAAGGGCCCGAAGCGTCAGATCGGTGCTAAGAAGAAGAAATAAGGAGCGCTAGATAGATGGCTACTGCTAAGAAGAACGTTCGCGCTGCCCGTCTGAAGCGCGCGGACCGTAAGAACATTTCCGTGGGCCAGGCTCACATTCGTTCTACGTTCAACAACACGATCGTTTCGATCACCGATCCCCAGGGCAACGTCATTTCCTGGAAGTCGGCTGGCCAGGTGGGCTTCAAGGGCTCCCGTAAGTCCACGCCGTTCGCTGCCCAGATGGCTGCCGAGGCTGCTGCCAAGCAGGCCATGGAGCACGGTATGAAGAAGGTTTCCGTCTTCGTCAAGGGCCCCGGCTCCGGTCGTGAGACCGCCATCCGCTCCCTCCAGGCTGCTGGCCTCGAGGTCTCGAGCATCCAGGACAAGACCCCCATTCCGCACAACGGCTGCCGCCCCAAGAAGCGTCGCCGCGTGTAACTGAAAGGATCGTATCAATATGGCAATCGACAGGACTCCTGTTCTTAAGCGCTGCCGTCAGCTCGGGATCGATCCCGCTGAGCTCGGTTACAGCAGCAAGAAGGAATCTATCCGTCAGCCCAAGCGCCGTCGCAAGGAATCTGAGTACGGCATGCAGCTGCGCGAGAAGCAGAAGGTCAAGTTCATCTATGGCGTTCTGGAGAAGCAGTTCCACGGCTACTTCAACAAGGCCCGCAAGATGAACGGCGTCACCGGTGAGAACCTCATGATCATCCTTGAGTCTCGCCTCGACAACGTCGTCTTCCGTCTTGGCTTCGCCCGCACCCGCAAAGAGGCTCGCCAGCTTGTCAACCACGGTCACTTCACCGTGAACGGCAAGCGCGTGGACATCCCGTCTTACCGCGTCAAGGCCGGCGACGTCGTCGCTGTCGGCGAGAAGTTCCGTGACCTCCTCCCCATCAAGGAGGCCCTGATTTCCTCCGAGCGCTTTGAGGTCCCTGGCTGGCTCGAGGTCGATATCGAGAAGCTGTCTGGTAACGTGCTCGCTCTGCCGACGCGTGAGCAGATCAGCGGTGATATCAACGAGCAGCTCATCGTCGAGCTCTACTCTAAGTAGTCCATCCGGGCTGCTGAGGCTGGAGGTAATACATGTCAGAATTCATTAGGCCTCAGGTTCAGGTCGAAGAGATCAACGAGACGTCTGCTCGTGTCTCCGTCGAGCCGCTCGAGCGTGGCTACGGCGATACGCTGGGTAACTCCCTTCGTCGCGTTCTTCTGTCCTCGCTCGAGGGTGCCGCCGTCGAGGCTATTCAGATCGATGGTGCGCAGCACGAGTTCATGACCATCCCTAACATGGTCGAGGATGTCACCGACATCGTCCTGAATGTCAAGGGTCTTGTCTTCAGGGCTCTCGGCACGACCGACGAGGCGACCGCCACCATCTCGGTTGACGGCCCCTGCGAGGTCACCGGTGCGGACTTCTTTATTCCGTCCGAGTTTGAGCTGGTCAACCCCGAGCAGCACATCGCTACGCTCACCGAGGGTGGCCATCTCACCATGAGCATGCGCATCGGCTATGGCCGCGGCTATGTTTCTGGCGAGGCCAACAAGCGCGACAACGATCCCATCGGTGTGATCCACGTCGACTCGCTGTACTCGCCGGTTTCCCGTTGCGCCAAGCTCGTTGAGGCTTGCCGTGTCGGTCAGCACACCGACTACGACCGCCTTGTCCTCGAGATCGAGACCAACGGCTCCATCGCCCCGCGCGACGCCGTGGTCCAGGCTGCCAATATCATCAACCAGCATATGGCCGCCTTTATGAACCTTGCCGAGACCCCCGAGGTCGAGGAGGAGGCTTCGATCTTCGCTCCCGAGGTCACCAACGACAACGCTGAGCTGGACAAGCAGATCGAGGATCTGGACCTTTCCGTCCGTTCCTACAACTGCCTTAAGCGCGCCAGCATTCACTCGGTCCGTCAGCTCGTTGAGTTCTCGGAGAACGATCTGCTCAACATCCGTAACTTCGGTGTTAAGTCGATCGAGGAAGTGAAGGACAAGCTTGAGTCCATGGGCCTGAGCCTGAAGGCTTAATGCTTCGCATATTTGAGGAGAAACTAGACCATGCGTCATAACGTTAAGAAGGGCCTGAAGCTCGGCACCGATGCGAGCCACACCAAGGCCATGAAGAAGAGCCTTGCTAAGGCCCTCTTCGAGAACGACCGCATCAAGACCACCGAGACCCGCGCTAAGGCGCTGCGTTCGGTCGTCGACCCGATCATCACTTGGGCCAAGAAGGGCGACCTGCACTCTCGTCGTCTGGCTATCGCCAAGCTCGGCGATAAGCAGCTCGTTGCCGAGATCTTCGACAAGGCTGCCCAGGGCATGTGGCAGGACCGCAACGGCGGTTATACCCGCATCATGAAGCTCGGCAACCGCAAGGGCGACAACGCTCCCATCGTTATCATGGAGCTCGTCACCGAGCCTTGCACGCCTAAGGCCAAGAAGGCTGCTCCGGCCCCCAAGAAGGCCGCTGCTCCCAAGAAGGTCGAGGCTGTCGAGGAGGCTCCTGCTGAGGAGACCGCTGAGTAGACAATCCGTCTGCATAGGCTATATTCGAGGGGTACGTTCGCGTACCCCTCTTTTTTTGTCGAAATGCCATTGCCTGTTTGTTGGGAGCGTCCATGACCGCGCCGTCTGATTTCAATTCGATTCCCGAGCTCGATGCCACGCTCGTTTTCCGCGTGGCCTACGATGGCTCGTCCTACAGCGGCTTTGCCGAGCAGCCCGGTCAGACGACGGTTGCGGGCGAGCTGCGCCGCGCTATCGAGACGCTCCTGCGCCGTCCGATTGTCCTGACGTGCGCGGGGCGTACCGATGCCGGCGTACATGCCGTGGCTCAGTACATCAGCGTGCCCGTAACGGACGCTGAGCTCGCTTGTACGCGCCGTAGGTGGCTGCGGGCTATGGATGCCCTGCTGCCTAAAGATATCGCCATAAACGAGGTCTACAGGGCCCGTAAGGGCTTTTCTGCACGCTTTGACGCGCGTTCCCGTACGTATACGTACCGTATTGCCGATCGCGATGCGCGCCCCGTGCTGTCCCGTGGTGCCGTGTGGTGGCATCGCTATCCCTTGGACGTCGAGGCCATGTCTGCGGCCTGTCCCGCGCTTTTGGGTGAGCAGGACTTTAAGAGCTTTTGCAAGGTCGCCTCTGCCGTGGGCAAGCCTACGCACCGCTGCGTGATGCGGGCCGAGTTTGGCCATGAGGTTGCGTTTGGCGAGGACATCCTGACGTTTACCATCGAGGGCAATGCGTTTCTGCATTCGATGGTCCGCACGATCGTGGGCACGCTTGTCGAGATTGGCATGCATCGCCGTGAACCCGAGTGGATGCGCGAGGTCATCGATGCTTGCGACCGTACCGCTGCGGGCCCCACGGCTCCTGCCTGCGGCCTTACGTTTATGGGCGTGGATTACGATCCCGCCGAGCTTGTCGTGCTCGACTAGGGGAGGGCTTGACGCGCCGTTCTTCGGCATCTGTCATCTGTGGGCTGCGCGTGTGCAACATCTGTTCTTGGCGTGCAATACAACCGGTGTCTCATTGCTTTTATTGCCGGGGTGTACCATGAACCACGGTTTGATTTATTGCTGTCGAGAGGACGGATAACTTGGTTCGACGTGGCTCGCATCCGCGACTTTCGGTGATCCTTGTGGTAGAAGGTTCGCCCAGCTATGCGATGCGTGCGCTCGAGAGTATCCAGAACCAAGACCTCTACGATTTGCAGATTGTCGTTGTCTGCCGCGATGCTGCGCCCGGTGTGCGCCATTCGCTTCAAGTTGCTGCCGACAGGGACATCCATATTGATTTGATTGACGTCGAGGACGCGAAGCGCGGCGCTTGTCTTCGTGCCGGTTTTGCTGCCTCGCGTGGCTCTCAAATCATCGCTATGAACGCCGATGAGTGGTTTGCTCCGCAGTCCCTTTCCAAGATGGTCGATATCGCGTGCGATACCGCGGCAGACATAGTGCTCCCCACGGTGTCGCTCGACCGCTATGATGCACATCGAGAGCGCCATTCGCGCGTCTTGGATGCTGCTCATATTTCCATTGATGGCAAATCTTCGATGGTGGCCGGGCTGCCTCAGTTGATTTTAGGCGGCCTTGTCGTTCAGACCTCTGGTGTGATGTACAGCCGCTCGCTGTTTGAGGCATGCCTTTTGTACGACAAGGCGTTTCGCACAGTTGGGTTTATGGCGTGCTCGCTCTCGCGGGCGCAGCGCGTCTCCGGATGCGGCGACGCTTGTTTCCACGCGGCGGCACCTAAGCTTACAGATGCCTTTGATCCCACCATGTATGCCAAGGTATCCGATGACATCCGAGCACTCGACGAGCTTGCGGACTCACTCTCGGAAGCAGATAGCGGTGGTCGGCTCAAGCTGGCAAGCCAAAAGTTCTACTTTGCCGGACTGGTCGCCTGCATCGAGAATTTGTGTCTGAGCCCGCATGGGGTGTCGTCAATCGAGCGTTCCGCCCGTATGCGTGATATGCTCGAGGCGCCTCGAACCCGTCAGATGGTCGCCGCGCTCAAGGATAACCATCGGGGGCTCGGTCTGTTGTTTGGGCCGATTGCCAGCGCCAAGCCCGCGCGCTGCGTGATGTGTACGCATTTGGCAGCTTTTCTTAACCGGACGGGCGCAAAAACCGCCTAAACGGCTCATTACGAAACAAACTTGCATAGAATTGTTTCGAAATGCGTTCTTATACACAAAAGCCTTCAAATAGCGTTAAACTATTCAATCACTGATTGATTGTCTCCGCCATCTTTTGGAGAGAGGGTTTGTATGGCTAAAAAACGCAATGGGCGCCAGGATGCCATTAGAGATATTGTGCGCAATAAGGACGTCCGTACGCAGCGCGTGCTGGTCGATGAGCTCCGCGCTATGGGCTTTGATTGCACGCAGGCGACTGTCTCTCGCGATATTGCCGACATGGGGCTGCGTAAGCTCCCTGAGGGCATCTATGTTCTGGCAGAGGACCTGCACCTGCAGCGTATGGTTTCCGAGCTCGTAACGGGCGTTCTACGTACCGATAATCTGGTTATGATCAAGGCTCAGCCTGGCACGGCTTCCGGCATCGCCGCCGCCGTTGATGCGGCAGAGCTGCCCGATGTGCTTGGCTCGCTTGCCGGCAACGATACGATTTTGGTTATTGCCCAGACGGCCGAGGACGGCGAGCGTCTTGAGGCGCTGATCAATAAGCTGAGCAATTCTCGCAAGTAGGCGTGCGGGTCGTGCGCTCGGCACTGTGTGCGTGACATGGTGGCTTGTAAGGGGGTATCGACGTTGGTCGGTACCCCCTATATTGTTTGCCGGTATAAAGACCGTCCACCAGGTCGCTTTAAACTAAAAGGCCCCCGAGCAGTTTAATAAGCTGCTCGGGGGCCTTGTTGCTAATGGCCGGATGAATTTCTAGCCAACAGTATCGTCAGGCGTGGGCGAGGGGTCGGGAGTGGGCGTAGGCGTGGG
>USHT01000009.1 GCA_900554455.1 uncultured Collinsella sp. | reverse complement strand
CTGCGCTCTTCCGGCGTGATCTTGCTGAGTGCCTTGTTGATGATGCTGTGGAGCTCGGGCCAGTCCTTGCGGATGCCGAAGGCGTTACGCGAGAGAATGCGCCCACCGTCCACGTCGATACGCGGGATGCTCAGCAAGGCCCAGATAGCCATACCCGCGAGCGCCATGGCATGACCGAACCACACAAGTTCGTGGTCCCACTCGCCCAGCGAGACGCCCTGCCAGACGTAGACACCCAGCATGAGCAGTTCGAACGCGACGGCGCAGCAGGCGATGATCGTGCGGATGGCTGCGGGCATGCGCACCGTGAAGCAATCGAGGCTGTCCGTTGCCTCGCTGCGCTCGCGCGCGCCGCGGCGGGCGACCCATGCAGTGAGCGGGCCGACGATGAACACGGTCATACCGACGCGCAGAATGGATTCGAGCAGATTACTCATAGGGGCCACCGCCTCGGGCTCTGGAGATTAACTGCAGGAAACGCTGCCAGAACGATGGGATGCGCACAACGTAAGGAGCCGCGTATCGGCAAGCGGCGGCATCGCAATCGCCCGGCGAACAGATGATGATCGGCGCCGGGCCAGACGAATTAAACAAAAGGGTGGTCGACGGCGCCCTCGCAGGCGCACCGTCGACCACCCTTCACGTCGCAGCGACCCTACGAGCCGTCCGAAACGAAACGCACTCCGCCAGAGCGCTACCCAATCTTGCGGATGCTCGGGATCGCCCAGGTGATGCCTGCTAGGATCACCATTGCAGCACCGATGAGCACGAAACACGCGCTTACGCCGATGGCGTCCGCGAACAAGGTCGATGCGACGAGCCCCACGGGCATGGCCCAGCTGCAGACCGCTCCGTACAGGCCGAAGACGCGGCCCATGCACTCGGGATCGACGCGCTCCTGCATGAGCGCCATCTGCGGCGCGCTGTACAGCGGACTCGAGACCCCCATCGCGAACGTAAGCCCCAGAAACACAACGAGCGCGGAAGGGGGCACGAGGCCGCCCGCGAGCGTGCCCGCTCCGAAGAGGCCGATGGCCAGCGTGCACGAAAGAGCGCGGTTCTTAAGGCCACCCGTCGCCCCGATCCAGCCGCTCGCCGCGATCATGCCGACCGAGAACGCGATCTCCGCGATAGCCGACTGCGTAGTGGTGCCCCCAAAATGGTCGAACACCATGAGCGGGAACAGCGCGGATATGGGCGAGAACAGGACCGAGAAGGCGAAGCCGATCCAGAGCATGGCGAACAGACCGTGATGGCGTTTGAGCTCGCGGTACCCGTTGGCCGTCTCCAATAGGAAGGCCCGCACCGCGCGGTGCGACGCCTCGGCGTTCTCCTCGGGCGTATGGCGCTCGGGCGCCGGCGTCTTGATGCCGGAGGTCGCCACCGCGATGCTCGCGAGCACCGCCCCGGCGACATCGAGCGCGATCATGAAAGTCAGACCAAACGCCGGGTAGACCGCCGCGGCGATGGCGTTGCCGATGATATAGCTACCCGACTGCATGAACTGCAGCATGCCCGCCAGCTTGCCGAGCACCTCGGGCGGGGCGATGAGCGGTGTGAGCGCGTTGAAGGCGGGCGTATGGAGCGTGCTGCCCAGCGCACGGACGAACAGCACCGCCGCCACAACGGCGACAGAAAGGTCGCCCCGAAGCGAGCCGAAGACAAGCGTGAGGCTCACGGCCGCGATGAAGAGATCGGCGCCGATCATGAGACGCTTGATGGACGTGCGGTCCACGATGGTGCCCGCGAAGGCGCCGAGGAGCGCCATGGGCAAGAAGGCCGCCAGGCTCACGAACGACAGGGCGCTCGCGGAGCCGGTGGTGAGGGTGACGTGCCAGATGAGACCCATCTGCAGAATGGAGCTCGTGAGCACGGAGAAGAACTCGCCGATCCAGACGATGGCGAGCGAGCGCTTCCAAGAAGCGCAGGGATTCGGTTGTGTCATGGAATAATCCTTTGATGCGATCGGTGGTATGCAGCGAAGTACCGGTCGCTCACGCGACCGTGGCTAGAGCCAAATCCTCATGGAAGCAAGCATGGTGCAGCTCCCCTTTCCAAATCTCGAGGTAAACCTTCAGCCGTGAGTGGGGCTATTATAGGGACTTGCGAGCCAAGATGCAACAGGAAGACCTCTACGGAGCGTAGATGCCGGGCGCCCCGAACCACTTATGCCATGAGAGACGGCATCCGATTCTCCTTGACTTGGTCTCAATGTGATATCACAATGCAATCAGCAGCCGCACGGACTGCTCGGGGACTCGCCTCCTCCCCATCGCAATCTGGAGCGCGGCGCCGGGGACGTCACGCAAACGCCGGCGCAGTCGTGAAAGGAACTCACAATGAGCGTGGAAAAGCAACTCAAGGCCAAGTCGGGCTACGGCATGCTCGTCGCCGTGGCGGTGGCGCTCATCGTCATCATCGGCCTCTTTATCTGGAGCACCATCGGGCTCGCGAGCACGCCCGACGGCGTCGACGCGCCCGCAGTCTACGGATGGGGGCTCGGCCTCAGCATCCTCGCGTTTTGCTTGTGGTTCATCCCACTCAACGGATTCTTCTCGCTGCAGCCCGGCCAGGCGCGCGTGTGCATCCTGTTCGGCAAGTACGTGGGCACCGTCCGCGACGAGGGCCTCTTCTGGGCCAACCCGTTCTTTAGCAAGAGCATGGGCGGATCGGCCGGGATCGGCGAGATGATCGAGCTCGAGATGAGCGATTCCAAGGCCGCCAAGGCCGCGGCGCAGAAGGCCGCCAAGGGCAACCCCACCACTATCTCCACCCGCGTGCGCACCCTGAATGGCGAGCGCCTGAAGGTCAACGACAAAATGGGCAACCCCATCGAGATCGCAACCGTCGTGGTGTGGCACGTCGCCGATACCGCCAAGGCGCTCTTCGACGTCGACGACTACCAGAGCTATGTCGCCATGCAGGCCGAGACGGCGCTGCGCCACGTGGCGAGCGTGTACGCCTACGACCACCTGGAGGACGAGTCCGATGCCGCCGGCGCCATCACGCTGCGCGCCAATGTGGAAGAGGTCTCCGAAGCCCTGCGCCGCGAGCTCGCGATGCGCCTGGCGCCCGCCGGCGTCGAGGTCGACGATGCACGTCTCACGCACCTCGCCTACTCCCCCGAGATCGCCCAGGCGATGCTGCGCCGCCAGCAGGCCGAGGCCGTCATCGCCGCACGCAAGAAGATCGTCGAGGGCGCGGTCTCCATGGTCGACATGGCCGTGAAGGAGATGGCTGCCGGCGGCACCATCGAGCTCGACGACGAGCGCAAGGCGCAGATGGCCAGCAACCTCATGGTGGTGCTCTGCGGTGAATCCGAGGCGCACCCGGTGCTCAACGCAGGCTCGCTGTACTAACCCCAACACCAATGAGTAATTTGGGGACGGGTGCAAAATTGCACATTCGACAAGAAGGCACGTCATGGCACGCAAGCAGTATCCACTCCGTATAGACCCCGCTATCTGGGAGGCCGTCCAACGCTGGGCGGACGATGAGATGCGCAGCGCCAACGGTCAGGCGGAATGGATCTTGCGAGACGCCCTCAAACGCGCGGGAAGGCTGCCGAAGAAAGAGCCCTCGTCCAAGGACGCACCCAAAGGCGAGGAGGGCTAAGCTGGAAGACAGGGCTCGGCCGCTGCCGACGTCGGGACAAAGCCGCGCCCCGCGCCGCGGTCGAGGCAGAGCTGAGCCCCGCCGCTCCAAAGTCGAGCCGAACGGCGGGGCCAACACCAACCCAAAGCAAGCTCGCCCCCTCTATACGCACCAACCGGTCCCCGGAGGCATCCGCCTTTGGGGACCGTTCTTTTCCCAGCTAGATGTCGTATATAAAGCCTTTTGACAGCTCGATTTTGCCCCGTGGGGGTCAAATATAAAGACCTTTGATGGTACGATGCTCGCGTCAATGACATGGTGGCTCTCGACAGGGGTCACCCCGACCCTCTAGGGAGCAAACGCATGGAGCTGGGCTCGCACATCAAGGAGCATCGCACGGAGCTCGGACTGTCCCAAGACGATCTGGCGGAGCGCATCTACGTGTCGCGCCAGACCATCAGCAACTGGGAGTGCGGCCGTACGTATCCGGATGTCCAGAGCCTGCTGCTGCTTTCCAACGTGTTCGGGGTGACCGTGGACTCCCTCATCAAAGGAGATGTGGAAACCATGGCACAGGTAATGAACGAAGCGGTCAAGAAGTACAACGCCCTCTCCACAATCACGGTCGTGAGCGCGGTCGTGTTTTTGGTGCTGAGCGCGTGGGCGGCGTTCCAGCTCGAATGGGGCTGGGGCATGCACATCGCGCCCACCGCGGCGTTTGCCGCCGTGGCGCTCGTCGTGATGCTCGTGGCGTTCGTGTATATGGAACGCATGAAGAAGCAGCACGACCTCGTCACGTACCGCGAGGTGTTGGCGTTTAGCCGCGGCGAGCAGGTCGATCGCGACACGCTCGAGGGGCGCCGTGAGCGCGAGATGAACCCTTGGGTCAAGGGCACGCGCAACGCGGTGCAGATCATCATCGGCGCCATCGCCGGCGGACTGGTGGGCGTCGGCATCGGCATGCTCGCCAAGATGCTGAGTTAAAAGCGCGGGTACGCACCCGTTCCCCGAAATGGTATCCCCCTTAGCCCCCATTCTGAAGATGTATGCCAGAATGGGGGCGATTCCCGTTAGGAGGTGCCCCATGAACGTCACCGTACGCGCGTCCCTCATCGCATTGATCGCAATCGTTGGCGCCTGCTGGGCAATCCCCGTCCTCCTGGTGAGGGTCGTCCCATCCGATGCCGGCATGATCGCCATGATGACGCTGATCTACCTCGTGCTCCCCGTAACTGCGATCGCCCTCGGCCTGCTCGCCGCGAACTCCGCGAGGACGCTCTTCTGGATACCCGCGGCGCTCGGAATCGGATCCGCGCTCCTGTTTCCCCTCGCGGTCGAGGGCAGCCGGGACCTTGCGTTCCATGGGGTTGCCTATACCGCAATCGGCTACGCCGCCATGGGCCTGCGCACTTGGACGATTGCTCGACAGCATCGCTAAGCCATCGCCCCGCAAGCCTCCACAAGCCAGATCTCCCCGCGGCGATGGCACGCATCGCAGCAACAATCATGCGGGTAAACCCCGTGCAAAACAGTTTTTGCAGCGCCCGGCAAGCCATGCCGCATATGATGTACAACAGATTCGATAGCGCACCCTACGTGTTCGCGGGACGCTCCTTCACGACCGGGAGGTGACGATGGACATCAGCAACCAGATCAAGACGAGGCGCGAGGCGATGGGGCTCTCCCAAGAACAGCTCGCCGAGAAACTCTACGTGTCGCGTCAGACGATCTCGAACTGGGAGCGGGACAAGACGTATCCGGACGTCCAGAGCCTGCTCATGCTAAGCATCCTATTCGGCACCTCCATAGACACGCTCGTGAAGGGAGACGTGACCGTTATGGAAGAGGCAGTCGAAAGAGATCGCAAGCGCATGGGAACGCGGATGCTATGGCTGGCCGTGCTGATGCTCGCGTTGCTGGCGGTGGCGTTCGCACTGATACTGTCGCCGGCGTTTAACTGGATGGAGGGCACCTGGGGCGCCGGCGTCGCCGCGGCTGCGGCGTTCCTGCCGGCGATAGCGGCGCTTGTTGTCGCGACCGTCCTCGAGCGCATCAAGCGCGAGAACGACCTGGTGACATACCGCGAGATCCTCGCTGTCCGCAATGCAGACAGGTGCTTTACAGCCACAAGCGCGATAGTTTCAACAACAAGATGCAGTGCCCCAGAGCCCCTAGCAGTCGACGATGGTCTTGCCGATCATGATGTTGAGGATCTCGACGTCGGTATCCTTCATGCCAACGCGGCCCACATAGCCCATGCTGGCGATCGTCTCTTCCACCGTATCCTGAATCAGGCCCTCTCCGGCACGGAAGCCGCGGCCCTGCATGGCCATATCGTGGCCCAGAATCGCCGCATCAACGGCAGCGGAAATCTTAGCGGCGCAGCTTGCCTTGGCGCCATCGCACACGATGCCGCCCACGTTACCGAGCGTATTGGAGACCGTCGCGCCGATCTGCTCGCGCGTGCCACCGCACAGCCAGGTAATCGCCGCGCCGGCACCGCACGCAGCGCAAATAGCACCGCAAAACGCCGAGAGCGCACCAATATAGCTCTTGATATGCACGGCAATAAGATCAGACAGCATCACGGCGCGCACCAGGCGCTCGTGGTCGCAGCGCAGGTAATCGGCATATTCCATAACGGGCAACGCACAGGTAATACCCTGGTTGCCCGAGCCGCACACAATGGCGACCGGTAGCGCACAGCCGTTCATACGGGCGTCAGACCCGGCGGCCGCACGCGCACGCGCACGGCAGGCGACATCGTCGGCGCGAGCGCCCAGCAGCGTACGGCCCACCTCGGCGCCCCAAGCGTTCACCAAGCCCTCGGCGCTAATAGCGCCGTTCAGCTCAATCTGACGCTCAACGGCAGCGCGGGCGCCCTCGATGTCGCCGTCCTCGATAAAGTCAATGATGGACTCGATGCTCATAGGGGTATCGGCGTTATCTGCCGCACGCTCGGCCACCACGCGCTCGGCGCAGGCGGCACACTCCCCCGCTGACTTGCCGCACACCGGAATACCATCGAGCGTATGGCACGTGACATTAGTGTGGTGATCGGTAATCTCGACGACCGCGGTATGGCCCCCGGCCGTCGCAGTCACCTTGATGTAGAGGTTGGGCACACCCTCGACAAGCGACACATCGCAGTAGCCGGCGTCGGCGAGGAGCTCGGCCACGCGAGCGCGGTCTTCATCGTTAACGCTCTCGAGCACCTCGAGCGCGCTCTTGGCGTCGCCGCCCACGGCACCCAGCACGGCCGCGGCCTCAATACCGTGCATACCGCCCGAGTTGGGCACGGTCACGCTCTTAACGTTCTTGATGATGTTGCCCGAGCAGGCAACGTCCATATGATCGGGTTCGCAACCGAGTGTCTGACTCGCCAGCGCCGCTGCATAGGCAACGGCAATGGGCTCGGTGCAGCCGAGTGCACAGACAAGCTCGCGGTTCAAAACATCGCAAAACGCGGCATCACGAAGGGAATCGGTAGGCATAGGTATCTCCTGCTTGCATAACGGGCTGGGCTCTCAAAAAAGTTAGCTCCTTTATTTGATAACAATGCATCAAAAACCGCAACCATGGTTCCGGCGGACGGCGCTCAAGCACAAACTGACAGCATTCATTCACGAGAAGCCAGTCTTGTTGCCTGCTAAAGCGTTTGACCAAAAAACGCTCGAGCGTTTACTCAAAAGTCGCGCTATCATGCAGTCGAACGCGGTAAACACCTTTAGCATTTGCGCCGCACAGACCAGAGAGGAACCATCCATGAAGATCGGTATCGGTAACGACCACGCCGCCGTCGAGCTCAAGAACATCATCTCCGAGCACCTGAAGGAGCGCGGCTGTGAGGTCGTGAACTTTGGAACCGACACCTCCGAGAGCTTCGATTACCCCATCGCCGGCTACAAGGTGGGTAAGGCCGTGGCCAACGGTGACGTCGACCTGGGTATCCTGATCTGCGGTACCGGTGTCGGCATCAGCCTGGCTGCCAACAAGGTGGAGGGCGTTCGCGCCGTCGTGTGCTCCGAGCCCTTCAGCGCCAAGCTCTCCCGCATGCACAACAATACCAACGTGCTCGCTTTTGGCGCCCGCGTCGTGGGCTCCGAGCTCGCCAAGATGATCGTCGACGAGTGGCTCGACGCCGAGTTTGAGGGTGGTCGTCACGAGCGTCGCGTTAACCTCCTCAACGAGATCGATCACACGCGCGCCCTTAAGATCGTCGACGAAGCCTAAACTATTCAGTGCCACAAGCTAACAGCAGGGGCCCGCTCGGAACACATGTCCGAGCGGGCCCCTGCATAGATTTTGGAATAAAAGGGCGCCGCGGATGGAGTTCCGCGGCGCCCAAGCCACACGCTAACAGCTTTAAGGAGTCAAAGCTGGTTTAGCCAAAGAAGCGCTTGATCTCAATCTCGGCGTTCTCCAGGCAGTCGGAGCCGTGGATCACGTTGGCGTTGACATCGACGGCAAAGTCGCCGCGGATGGTACCAGGAGCAGCCTCAAGCGGGTTGGTAGCGCCCATGAGGGTGCGCATCTTAGCAACAGCGGAGAGACCGGAAACGACCATCTTGACGACCGGACCGCTCGTCATAAAGTCGCAGAGACCGCCAAAGAAGGGCTTGTCGGCCAGATGGGCGTAGTGCTCCTCGACGGTAGCGCGCTCGAGCGTGGTCATCTCCATGCGCTCGATGACAAGGCCGCTGCGCTCAATGCGAGCAACGATCTCGCCGATCTTGCGGTCGCGCACGGCGTCGGGCTTAATCATGATGAAGGTCTTCTCGATAGCCATAAAAGTAGCCTTTCAAGTAGGTTCGCGCGTGCCCAAGTCCCATTCCGGCACCCGCCTGGACTGCATCGTAACAGAGTTTTAGCTGCAGTTAAACAAAAAGCTGTTTATTGAAACGTTGCAATTTATTAAAGCGCTCCATATGTGTCACTTCTGTTTCGAAGCCCGATTAGAGTACCATCCGACCGCCCATCAACCGCATCGAACAGAGCAGGCGGTCGGTTGCCGCCCGCGAACGTAACCCCTTCACAACCTGCCCAAAGGTCCTACAGAACTTCTCGACAAGCCCCTCCCCCATAGCAACAAAATACGGACGCTCACATCAGCAGACGTCCGTAAAGCAAAAAATGATTCCTCAATAAATGGCAAAAACAGCTTCGGCCAAACCCTTACTTTATCCCGTGGCCCATCTCGACGACCTTGGTCAGCGATCCAAACACGCCCTCGTCGGCCACGAGCTGTGCCTCGGCACGCTGCAGCTGCACGGCAACGGCGGCAGGGGCGGTACCGCCCTCGGTCGTGCGTGCAGCGACAATCGACGGGATGTCGAGCGCCTCGGTAATGTCGTGCTCAAAGAGCGGGCTCGCCTCCTGGAACACCTCAAACGGCAGGTCCTCAAGATTGCAGCCGCGCTTCTCGCACATCAGGACCAGATGGCCCACCACGGCGTGTGCCTCGCGGAACGGCAGGCCACGCTTAGCCAGGTAATCGGCAACATCGGTAGCGGCAAGGTGTCCCACGCCGCACTCGCGCGCCATGGCATCCTCGTTGACGGTCCAAGTCGAAATCATACCGGCCATAACCGACAGGCACTGCATGAGCGTGTGAGCGGTATCGAGCGCGCCCTCCTTGTCCTCCTGCAAGTCCTTGTTATAAGCAAGCGGCAAGCCCTTCATGGTTACGAGCAGCTGCAACAGGTTGCCATACACACGGCCGCTCTTGCCGCGGATAAGCTCGGCAAAGTCGGGGTTCTTCTTCTGCGGCATGATGGACGAGCCGGTGGAATAGGAGTCGGAAAGCGTGATAAAGCCGAATTCGGAGCTCGACCACAGCACAATCTCCTCGGAAAGACGCGACAGGTGCATGGCCATGACGGAGCCGGCGTAATGCAGATCGAGCAGGAAATCACGGTCGGAAACCGCATCGAGCGAGTTGGGAATCACACCCGCAAAGCCAAGCTCGGCAGCCGTCATCTGGCGATCGAGCGGATAGCTCGTACCGGCAAGAGCGGCAGCACCCAGCGGGCAGTTGTCAGCGGCATCAAAGGCGGCCTTTAGCCGTGTAAAGTCGCGCGCGAACATCCAGGAATACGCCAGCAGATGATGCGACAGCAGCACGGGCTGAGCATGCTGCATGTGCGTGTAGCCAGGTAGAATCACTTTGTCGTACTTCTTAGCCGCATCCACCAGCACATGGCGCAGCTCAAGATTGGCCTCCATGAGCTCCCTGGCCAGCGCCTTGACGCCCAGGCGCGTATCGGTCGCAACCTGGTCGTTGCGCGAACGTCCGGTATGCAAGCGCTTGCCCGCCTCGCCGATGCGACGCGTCAGCTCGCTCTCGATGGACATATGAATGTCCTCGTCGTTGATGTCGAAGGTAAAGTTGCCGGCATCGATATCCTGTTCGATTTCGGTCAGGCCCTTGGCAATCGCCTGCTCGTCCTCGGCACTGATGATGCCCTGGGCCGCCAGCATTTTGGCATGCGCCTTAGAGCCGGCGATATCCTGCTTATAGAGATGTTTGTCGACCGGCAGCGACGCGCCAAACTCCTGCGTGACCTCGGCCACGCCTGCCTCAAAACGACCGCCCCAAAGAGCCATGGAACCGTCCCCTTTCTCCAAATACCAAAACAAGCGCCCAAAGCAAGGCACCCTGTCCCTAAAGCGATTTATCAACCGCTAGTTTTGCACATCCCCCACCGTGCGCGGGTCCATGCAGCTAATTTGCAAAGAAGTGACGCACCTGTCACTTGGCGCCCTTCGACTCCCGCCAACCGCATTGAACATAATGGATACTCCTCGAATAAATAAAGGTGTAAAGCCCTCAAATTGATAGAAAGAGCCCCGCCGGACAACCCCGGCGGGGCTCGGACTCAGCCGCAGATGCGGCATCATATATGCGGGCGGAACGTAGGGGCCACCGATGTTAAGAAGTGTCAGCAAGCATAACGAAAGGTAGGGACCCCGTGCGCCCGTTTTGTATCACGCGGATGGGCCGCGCGGATACCAAGGGAAGGAAAAGCCTTAGGCCTGGGCGGCAGCGGAGCTGGGACCCTGGACCTTAGCCCACGTCTTGAGCGACAGCGTGTCGATCTCGATAAAGCCGGCACTGGCCTTCTCGTCAAACGTAGTGTCGCGGTCGTAGGTGGCCAGACCGTAGTCGTAGAGGCTAAAGGGGCTCTTGCGGCCGACAACGTGGCAGTTGCCCTTAAAGAACTTCAGACGGACGGTGCCGGTCACGAACTTCTGGGTGTCGGCCATAAAGGCGTCGAGCGCGTTTTTGAGCGGGCTATACCACTGGCCGTTGTACACGGCGGTAGCCCAATCCTGCTCGAGCTTGATCTTGGTCTTGAGCAGATCGCCCTCAACGCAAATGTCCTCGAGCGCCTTATGGGCGGTGATAAGCGTCAGGGCGCCGGGAACCTCGTAGCACTCGCGGCTCTTGAGGCCCACCAAACGGTCCTCGACCAGGTCGAGACGGCCAAAGCCGTTGTCGCCCGAAATCTTGTTGAGGGCGATGACAATCTCGGAGAGCTTCATCTTCTTGCCGTCGACGGCGACGGGCTTGCCGGCCTCAAACTCAATCTCGGTGTAGGTCGGGGTGTCGGGCGTGTCCTCGGGATTCTTGGTCATAACCCAAGCGTCGTCGAGCGGCTCGTTCCAGGGATCCTCCAGATGGCCGCACTCAATGGCGCGACCCCACAAGTTGTCGTCGATGGAATAGGGGTTGTCGTTGGCACCCTCGGGAACCGGCACGTTGTGGGCGTGGGCATAGGCGACCTCGTCGGGACGGCACTTCAGATCCCACTCACGAACCGGAGCGATAACCTTAAGCTCGGGATCGAGGGCCTTGACGGCAGCCTCAAAACGAACCTGGTCGTTACCCTTGCCGGTGCAGCCATGGGCAACGTAGGTCGCACCAAACTCGTGAGCGACCTCGACGAGCTTCTTGGCGAGCAGCGGACGAGACAGGGCGGAGAGCAGCGGGTACTTGTTCTCATACATGGAGTTGGCGGCGATGGCCTTAGTCAGGAACTCATCGGAGAATTCGTCGCGCAGGTCGAGCACCTGGCAATCGAGAACGCCCAGGTCGAGTGCCTTCTGCTTCTTGGCATCCAGACCGGTCTCCTCCTGGCCCACATTGCCGCAGACACAAACGACATCGAGATTCTTCTCATCCTGGAGCCACTTGACACATACGGATGTATCAAGACCACCGGAATATGCGAGAACGACTTTTTCCTTGCTCATGGCTGTTTCCTTTCGCCCTTGGTAGCTAGTTAGAACATCGGTCAGTTGCAAGTCACCTTGAGGTCAAATACCGTGCAATATCAGGTTAAATAGCAAAAATCAGCACATACATGCCCTAGAAACATGCAGCAATGTCGTGCTAAAACCCAACGACCTCAAAATGACTCTGTTGGAGCTTTTCGCCCCATGCGGACAGAGACGATTGTTATCGTCGTCGGGAAATTGCGCGCTGGCGTCGGATGGCATTGTCTGCAGTGGTGATGATCTGTACGAACTGCATCTGCCTCTCCTTTCGCTTATCGCCGGGCGCAATTGTTATATCGTAAACGGTACCTATTCCTCGGTAAACGGCTGTTTTTCCGCCTCCGTTTTCGATGGTCGCTATATTACGCTAAAGTGCCCGCTTCACAAGCGACAAATTCAAATTTCTGAAAAGTTTTTTCATTACTTTGTGAATCATGGTGCAAATACGCGCCAATCCTGCGAAAATACGCCCGACTACCAGTTGATGGTTATAACGTCTGAAACAATTTCGAAACGAAAGGCGCGTTTTTATGCAAACTTACGAATCGGATGCCAATATCGGCAACATTAAGATTCTCGCCGTCGATATGGACAAGACGCTTCTCACTGACGAGCGCGTGCTGCCCCAGGGCCTCGATGAGCGTCTGGACAAGCTCGCCGATGCCGGTATCGTATTCTGCCCCGCCAGCGGACGCCCCGCCCCCAAACTCGAGGAAATGTTCGAGGGCATCAAGAACCGACTCGCGTTTTGTCCCGACAACGGTGCCTGCGTCATCTATCGCGGCAACTATATCTATAAGAGCAACATCGACGTGGAGCTGTATCAGCAGGTGCTTGCCCGTGCCTCGGAGGACTCGCGCGCCGTTCCCGTCCTGTGCTGCTACGACGAGTTCTATGTGCTCGCCCGCGACCACCAGTATCACGACGAGATCAGCGTCTACTACAACACGATCAACTACGTCGACACCTTTGAGGGCCTCGATCTCGAGTCCAACAAGATCTCGATCTTCTTCCCTGCCTACGATGCCGAGCCCGCGTTCCGCGAGACCTATAACCCCGCGTTCTCCGACCAGCTCTATGTCACCAATGCCGGTCGCGAGTGGATCGACTTTATGAACCTAGGCGTCGACAAGGGCGCCGGCGTGGCGCATCTGTGCGAGCAACTGGGCATCGATATTGCCGATGCTGCCGCCGTGGGCGACACCTACAACGATATCCCCATGCTGGAGCGTGTCGGTCACAGCTTTATCGTGGACAATGCCGAGGAGCACATGAACGCGCATGCCAAATGGCGCATTCCGAGCAACAACGACGGGGGCGTACTGACGCTCATCGACGCCATCTTGGCGGCTCGTTAACGCAACCTGTCGGACCTGGCCGGGCGATGCGG
>USHT01000008.1 GCA_900554455.1 uncultured Collinsella sp. | reverse complement strand
CAAATGGTGCACCTCATCGAGGGAATCGACCCCGCCGGTATGCCCTCGATGGCGCAGGACCGCATCGCACAACGAAAAACCGAAGTCGAGGAGTTCGCGGGCACCATTTGCCTCCTGGCCGCCAAACACGATATCCAAGTGCCGCAAAACGATTGGCTCTACCAGAGGATTCGCGAAATAGAAAGCAGCTGGTAGTGCTCGGCATACTGCAGCCAACAGATCCAATGGCAAAGCCGCCGCAAGGGGCACTCCCCTCGCGGCGGCTTCCTTTTTCATCTTTGGCCAAAAATCAGCTTCACAACGGTTAGAGCTGCGACTCCGACGCCTGGTCCTCATCGTCGCGACAAAGAGCTACACCCGCACTTCCCAGCAGCGCGGCCGCGATCAACACGCCAACCACGATAGAGGCAGCCCCACAAGACCCCTGCATGCCCGCGACGAGCGCGGCCGTGGGGCCAAGGCAGCCAAGCATCAACGCGACGGCGGCAACGGCAATATCTCGAGCATTCACAAGACCACTTCCTCCAAGAGAAAGACCTTATTTCTCAAGAACCAGTGTGCCCCGCATCCATACGCCCAGCGTACCGCCACGGTAAAGGCTCTGTTAACTCAAACGCATACATAGAACGGACGTCCTTACGTTGCCCTAAAGCTCGGTAAAGACGCCCGTCCGCCAAATATCCGTGATGCAGAAAAATTACCAACCGGTGTAGTAGTCAGTGGTTCCGGCAGCGCAGCCGGAGTCATAGACCTTGCAATCACCCTTGGAGCCCGTAAAGGTCGAGCCCTGGGCCATATCGCCCGCGGCAACAACGTAATAGCCGTCGGAATCGCGCCAGAAGCCCTCAGAATCCTGAGTCCATTCGCCCGTGCGATAGTGATAAAGCACATTGCTGCTGTAATAGGTCTCGCGGCGCCCGTTGTAGTTATTGACACCCGCAGAGCGCGTCAGGCCCGATCCGTTCGCGTAGGACGCGGCAGACGCGTAGGACGGAGTGTAACCGGCGCTGTAGTACGAAGTCTGGGCGACCTCGGCAGCCTCCGCCTCAGCGGCAGCCTCGAGCGCTTCGCGCTTGGCATCCTCAAGCACAGTGCGCAGCTCATCGAGCTCGGTCGACTTGGCGTCGACCTCCCCCATCGTCAACAGGCTACCCGCACCGTCGATACAGCCCTGCAGCACAGCGCGCTCGTCATCCGTGGCATAGTCACCGTACATGTTCATGATAATCTGAGCGCGCATCTCCAGGGAATCGCGCTTGGCTTCCATCGAGGCGTTCCACTCCTGCATGGAACCATAACCATCGCCGCGATAGTCAACGGGCTGTACCAGCGTCGTCTCGGACGGCGTAGACCCAACCGTATCGGACAGTGTTGCGGCGTGGGCATCAGTTGCACCGGCGCCCGCCAAAAGTGCCACGGTCAGAGCAGCGGAAAGGGCGGCTTTCGGTTTTCGTGAATCGATCCTCATGTAGCTGGAAACCTCCGTAGTGCGTTTTTGCTGCGTTTGAGCTGCGTGTGATTCGATCGCGCTGCATAGTACCCCGAGCAAATCGTGACCTGCGGTTTTACTTAAAAGGCGCACGTCAATTGCGTAAAACTCACATCCTCTCAACAGGAGTTTTCCACAACTCGAATGCATAAAGCGTGTCAAAAACCCTGTTTTTGCGCCCTCTCTATGCAAAAAAGGCGCCTGTGCAACCATTGTTCGCACAGGCGCCTTGAGCAGGCATTTTATACAGTTATACCTATCGAGTCGCAAGGGGTCCTTGCACAAGTCGCCTTACTCGTCCAGCGCGGCGAAGGCCTGCTTCAGATCCCAAATGATATCCTCGGCATTCTCGGTACCGATGGAAAGACGAATCGTGGAGGACGTGATGTTCTGCTCGGCGAGCTCCTCGGCAGAGAGCTGGGAGTGCGTGGTGGTAGCCGGGTGCACGACGAGCGACTTGACGTCGGCCACGTTGGCGAGCAGCGAGAAGACCTGCAGATGATCGATGAACTTCCAAGCTGCCTCCTGGCCACCCTTAATCTCAAAGGTAAAGATCGAGGCACCGCCGTTGGGGAAGTACTTCTGATAGAGCTCGTGATTGGGGTGCTCAGACAGGCTCGGGTGGTTCACCTTGGCGACATGGCTATCACCAGCCAGGAACTCAACGACCTTCTTGGTGTTCTCGACATGACGGTCAACGCGCAGCGACAGAGTCTCGGTGCCCTGGAGCAGAATCCAGGCGTTGAACGGGCTGATGCAAGCGCCCTCGTCACGCAGCAAGATAGCGCGGACATAGGTCGCGAAGGCGGCGGGACCGGCAGCCTCGGCAAACGAAACGCCGTGGTAGGAGGGGTTGGGCTCAGCGATCTGGGCGTACTTTCCGCTCGCCTTCCAATCGAAGTTACCGCCGTCGACGATCACGCCGCCCAGCGAGGTGCCGTGGCCGCCGATGAACTTGGTTGCGGAGTGGACGACGATGTTGGCACCATGCTCCAGCGGACGGAACAGATACGGGGTGCCGAAGGTGTTGTCGACGACAACCGGTAAACCGTGCTTCTTGGCGACCTCGGAGATGGCGTCGATGTTGGGAATATCGGAGTTGGGGTTGCCGAGCGT
Source organism: uncultured Collinsella sp. (assembly GCA_900554455.1). Taxonomy (GTDB): domain Bacteria; phylum Actinomycetota; class Coriobacteriia; order Coriobacteriales; family Coriobacteriaceae; genus Collinsella. The sequence goes on along the minus strand of USHT01000008.1, from coordinate 10,904 downwards.
CTCGAGGTAGATAACCGTGGTGTTGTCCTTGATGGCACCCTCGACCTCGTCCAGGTTATGGGCATCGACAAACGTGGTCTCGACGCCAAACTGCGAGAGCGTGTGCTCCAGCAGGTTGTAAGAACCGCCGTAGATGGTCTTCTGGGCCACCACATGGTCGCCGGCCTGAGCGAGCGCCTGCAGGGTATAGGTGATGGCGGCGGCACCAGAGGCGACGGCGAGGCCAGCAACGCCACCCTCGAGCGCGGCGATGCGGTCCTCAAAGACGCCCTGGGTGGAATTGGTCAGACGACCGTAGATGTTACCGGCGTCGGCAAGGCCAAAGCGGTCGGCAGCGTGCTGGGAGTTGCGGAACACATAGCTCGTGGTCTGGTAGATAGGCACGGCGCGGGAATCAGATGCGGGATCGGCGCTCTCCTGGCCAACGTGAAGCTGCAGGGTGTCGAAACCAAAGGCGTGCTCGGGGTTGTTGATAAACTGGCTCATGATGATCTCCTTGATTGAACAAAAGTAATAAGCGTAAGAGAAGTAAGTCGCTGTCTCCTGATCACGCCGATGGGCGCAAACAGGAGCCCGGCATTCGTCTTGGTAAGCAATTCATATGCAGGCCTCCTTTCGCATCCCGGTTCCGTGGTTGGCTTAATTACCTACCGCCTTTGTGTGTTTTGAATAGTACGGGTATTGCTTCGCTCGGTCAATCACTTAAAAGCGCTAACCTGTTATCGGTTTTTTAGATAGCTATCGAAAGGACGAGCGTCGATGACCCTCCAACAGCTTCGCTTTTTGATCGCCGTGGCAGAGTCCGGCTCAATCAACGCCGCAGCTCAGCGCCTCTATACCGCTCAGTCCAACATCTCAAACGCCGTCAAAAGCCTGGAACAGGAGCTCCATCTGGAGATCTTTACGCGCTCCAGCCGCGGCGTCACACTCACCAACGACGGCACCGAGCTTTTGGGTTATGCACGCCAGGTCGTAGAGCAGGCCGACATGCTCGAGGCCCGCTACGAGGACGGCGGCACCCCGCAAGCCCGCCTCGCCATTTCCGCCCAGCACTACGCCTTTTCGGTCGAGGCCTTTGTCAACGTGGTCGAGCGCTGCCGCGACAGCAAGTTCGAGTTCATCATGCGCGAGACCACCACATCGCAGATCATCGACGACGTGCGCGCGTTTCACAGCGATATCGGCATTCTGTATCTGGATGACTTTAACGCCCGCGTTCTGCAGAAGGCCTTCGCCGATGCCCGCGCAAGCTTCCATCCCCTATTCGACGCGACGGTCCACGTCTTCGTTAGCGAGCGCCACCCGCTCGCACGCCGCCCTCAGCTGTCCCTCGCCGACCTCACGCCCTATACGCGCTACAGCTTTGAGCAGGGAACCTCGAACTCCTTCTATTACGCCGAGGAACCGTTTAGCTATATCCCTTGCGACCGCAACATACGAATCTCGGACCGCGGAACACTTACCAACTTACTTATCACGTCGAACGGTTACACCCTGTCGACCGGTGTCCTCTCCAATGAAATGCAATGGGGTATGGCATCGATCCCGTTAGCAGACGCCCCAACGATGCACGTAGGCTATATCATGCACGACGAGCGCAAGCCCTCTCCCCTCTTGCAGCAATACCTCGACGAGCTCAACCACATCATCCATGCCAACTAACTGTCGGAAGACGGGGTAGAACTCGTAGATTGCTAGCCCTCGGAGAGCATGGCGCTACAATGGTCACTCACACGAAACGTACCCAACGAAAGGAACCATGTGAAGGTCATCATCTATACCGACGGCTCGGCCCGATCAAATCCGGGACGCGGCGGCTACGGCGCCGTGCTCAAATACACCAACCCCGCCGGCAAGACCTTCACCTCCGAGCTTTCGCGCGGCTACGCCAAGACCACCAACAACCGCATGGAGCTCATGGCCGTTATCGTGGCGCTCGAGGCGCTCAACCGCCCCTGCGACGTCGAAGTCCATTCCGATTCGCAGTACGTCGTCAACGCCTTCAACAAGCGCTGGATCGATGGCTGGAAAAAACGCGGCTGGAAGACCGCCAACAAGCAACCTGTCAAGAACCGCGATCTGTGGGAGCGCCTGCTCACCGCAAAGAGCAAGCACAAAGTGGAGTTCATCTGGGTTAAAGGCCATGCCGGCCATGAGCTCAACGAGCGCTGCGACGAGCTTGCCACCACGGCGGCCGACGGCAGCAACCTCGATATCGACACCGGCTTTAACGAGAGCGACCTGTAACGGCGTTTTCGCACGCTATTTCCTGCCCCCTCGCGCTACACTCATCCTGTAAACCGAACGGCACGAGGGGGATACATGTTGCGTATAGCGACCATCGGCACATCCATGATTACCGACGACTTTATCCAGGTCGTCAACGCCAACGACCAAGCCGCGTTCGTGGGCACGCTCTCGCGTGATGCAGATCGCGGCACCGCCTTCACCGCTGAGCACGGTGGCGAGCGTAACTTCACCGCACTTGACGAGCTTGCGTCCGCCGACGACGTCGACGCCGTCTACATCGGCAGCCCTAACGCGCTTCACTACGAGCAGGCCCTTGCCTGCATCGCCGGTGGCAAGCACGTTATCGTCGAAAAGCCCTTCTGCGCCACCGAAGCGCAGGCGCTGGAAGTCTTCCGCGCTGCCGAGGCAGCAGGTGTCGTGGCCCTCGAGGCCATGCGTCCCCTCCACGATCCCGCCTTCCACGCCATCGAGGACGCCCTGGGTGAGATCGCCCCCATCCGTCGCGCCTCATTGCGCTTTGGCAAATATTCCTCGCGCTACAACGAGATTCTCGCGGGACGCGCCACCAATATCTTCGACTGCAATATGGCATCGGGTTCCCTCATGGATATTGGCGTCTACACCGTCGAGCCCATGGTCGAGATTTTCGGCATGCCCTCCGGCCTTACGAGCATGGCTACTCTGCTCGACCCCGCCACGCGACAGCTCACGCACGGCCCCATCGATGGCTGCGGCTCCATCCTCGCCAGCTACGGCGGTGGCCGTATCTCCGTCGAGCTCGCGCACTCCAAAATTACGAATGACCTGCTGCCCTCGCAGATCGAAGGCGAGCACGGCACTATCCAGATCGACCATCTGTCCACGCCCCGCAACGTCCGCATCGACTATCGCGGCGACGTCGTACGCGGCTCGGCGACCGAGGCACCGCGCGAACAGGGCGACAACGGCCGCGTGCTCGACCTGCCCAAATCGAGCAACACCATGGAATACGAACTCACAGACTTTATCACCGCCATCGGCGGCATCGATAACGTTAAGGAAGAGATTTGGGAGACCCCGGCGGGACGCCACGAGCTTGGCCACTACCGCGATGTCACGCTCGTCTCACTGCGCATCATGGATGCCGTGCGCCAGCAGGCCGGCATTACTTTCCCGGCCGACGCAGGCAAGCAGGCATAGCGATGGGCCTCTTCGATACGTTCTTCTCCAGCGTCACCGGCGGCAGTCGAGAGCCTCAAAAACCATCAAACGTCGAGCTCGAGCTGCGCCGCAGACTTACTGTGCTCGCAAGCGACAAGGCCACTCTAGACACTCCCCTGCGCTATTTCCTGCGCTGGGCGGGGCAAGTCCAAGGCGTTGGCTTTCGCTTTACCAACGCCAACCTCGCGCAGGCACGCTCCCTCACCGGCTGGGTGCGTAATATGGAAGACGGCTCAGTCGAGATGGAGATACAAGGAGCTCCGGCAAACGTCCTATCTCATCTCGAGGCGCTTCATGCCTCCTACGAGCGCATGGGAACACGTTTTCGCCTCGTAGACGCCCAGGCCCGAGCCCCACTTGCCAATGAAGACGGTTTCACACCTCGTTATTAGTATTGTGTGCTAAATACGGTATCATTTACCTACGACCGTTGATAGAAAAGAGGCGAGGCGCATGGCGGTGCAAAGAAGGAATACCAGGCAGCGAAAGCTGGTTCTTGACGCCGTGTGCCAAAGCTATAACCATCCCACCGCCGACGAAATCTACAACGTCGTGCGCGCGCAGGATGACAAAATCAGCCGCGGTACGGTCTACCGCAACCTCAATCTCTTGGCCGACGCCGGCGAGATTCTCTCTATTAAGACGCCGGGCGGCAGCCGCTTCGATCGCACCATCGAGCCGCACGCACATATCATCTGCACCTCGTGCAGCCGCGTCATCGACGTGCCGCTCCCCTTCGATGCCCAGCTCGACGCCAGGGCATCCGAACAAATCGGATGGAGCGTCAGCTCGCACTACACCATCTTTGAGGGACTCTGCCCCGACTGCCGGTAGCCTTTGGGGCATGCCTGCAAATCTACTTTCCCATCCGTTACAGCAAACAGTACATTTCTAGGCATGTCCCGAAAACCTACTCGGCGAGCAGGCGGCGCAGTTCTTCTTCGACCGTGTGCACGTAACGGACGCGATCGTTGATACCGCGCATGGTGGGGTTGCAGCTCTCCATCAGATAGGGATGGCCCACGACGTTGAGCATGTCGCGATCGTTCTCATTGTCGCCAAATGCCATCATCTCATCGGGCGAAATCCCCAGGACACGACCGTAATCGGCAAGCGCGGAGCCCTTGCCCGAACCGAAACCGATAAGGTCCGTCCATGCGGTTCCTGACGTCATCACATCGACACGGTCGCCAAAGAGGCGCTCGAAATACTCCCGGGCCGCCGGATAATCCACCTCGGGCGTCTGGAAGCCAATCTTAATGACATCCTCGTCGATGTCCTCGGGACGGTCGACCACCGCCACATCGCAGTGGACCACATAGCGCAAATGGTCGACGAACGCATCGTTGCCGCTCATGGCGTAGATGTGCCCCTCACACGAAAGGGTCATGTCGGTATGGGGATACGCAACCACGGTATTCGCAATAACCATAGCAAGGCTACGCTCCATGGAACGCTTGACGACGGCACGCCCCTCGCTCATCACCAGGGTTCCGTTTTCGCATACATAGGCGAGCTCATCGGCCACCGGGGCAAACAGGTAGCGCAAGCTCGCATATTGACGGCCACTCGCCGGCATAAACACGATACCACGACGATGCAGCTCATCGATAAGCTCAAAGGCCTCGGAACGCAGCTCGCGCTCCCCCGGATGCAGCAACGTGCCGTCCAAATCGCATGCAATCAGTTTGATTCCCTCAAGACCCATATGCTTCCCCCAAAGCCTCATATCAACAGCAAGACGGACCTTGATCGGTCGCCCCTCAAAGCCCGTCTTGCGCATACGCGCGCTTAGCCGCGCGCCTTTTTTACGATGGTAAAGTCGGGAGCCATGCTCACGACGACCTCCGCCGCACTCGACGCAAAGCGCCGGTCCGCATCGAGTTCACGGGTAACCAGCGAGAGCCGAACACCCTCGACACCCCGGAGCATGCGGCCCAAAACAGGCTGCACCGGCGTATACATGCGCACAGTATGCTCGTCCGAGTCGCCCCGGAAGAGCGGCGCATGCATGTTGCCGATCTCCCAGCACGAATGCGCGAGCGCAATCGGGTCCATGCGGTCAACTTCGACCAAATAAACCTCGGCGCTGCGCAAGCGCACGACAACCGCCACGGGCACCATGCCCGAACGGTCAATGGCGAGCACGTCGCCGTCGGCAAGACGACCGCCGTCGGCAGTATCCAGCCGAACATCGACCGTGCGCCCCAGCTCCGTCACGCCCACAAACGCGCATACATCGGCCTGGTCCCAATCGAGCAGTAGCTCGTCAACTTCAAAGACACCGCCCAGCTCCCGGCGAAGCAGGAGTTCATAGGACGGATCGTTGAGATTTCCCAAGCATGTCGTCGAAACCAAGCGTTCAGGCATACTCTAACCCTCGACCTCGACGAGCTCGATATCAAAGTTGAGGTCCTTACCGGCCAGCTCGTGGTTGGCGTCGAGCGTCACGGCCTCGGGCGTCACGTCGATGACCACGGCGGGGATACCGCTCGGCGTGGACAGGAAGAGCTTCATACCCTTCTCGATCTGCTCGATGTTGGGAACCTGCTCGGCCGGGAAGGTCAGAACCATCTCGGGATTGTGCTCGCCGTAGGCATCGGCAGCAGGAATGTGCACGGTCTTCTTCTCGCCCACCTGCATATCGACCACGGCGGCGTCAAAGCCCTTGATCATCTGGCCGGCGCCACAGGTGAACTCCAGCGGCTCGCCGCGATCGTAGGAGCTATCGAACTGCGTGCCGTCGTCGAGCGTACCGCGATAATGAGTCTTGACCTTCTTGCCCTGGTTGGACATGGAAACCTCCGTGATAAGGGCGGCGCACAACGTAGGCCGCCATGAACATATGGCGCTAACTATACCCTAGTCATACAATTCAAAGACAGTTTGCAAAGAAACGCTGCAACCGGAGGAACCATGGCATATCCCGTATTTGACCTACACTGCGACACCGCCGACCGCATCGGCTGGGCCACGCTCGATCTCGACCTGCGCTTTACCGCCGGCACCGACGGTTATTTCCCCGGCGACGAAACGCATCCGCAAGATTTCGACCTCATCGAGGGCAACGCCTGCGCCATCTCGCTCGCAAAGATCGGCAACACGCCGTGGGCACAGTGCTTCGCTACGTTTGTCCCCGACGAGATTCCCACCGCCCACGCCGCGCGCTTCCAGGCGCAAATCATGGCGCACATGAGCGGCCAGGCCATGCTCAACCACGACCGCATGGTCAACGTACGCAGCACCGCTGACATTCGCCCTGTGCTCAAAGACGACAAGGTCGCTTGCATCCACACCATCGAAAACGCCACATTCTTTGCCGAGGACCCCGCGCTGATCGAGGTGCTCAAGAGCTTGGGCGTACTCATGTCATCACTCAGCTGGAACGCGCAGGGACCGCTCGCTAGCGGACACGATACCCACGCCGGCCTCACCGCCGCCGGCATCGAGGCGCTTACGCAGATGGAGCACGCCGGCATGGTACTCGACGTCTCCCACCTCAACGATGAGTGCTTTGACGAGGTTGTCGCCCACGCCACGCGCCCCTTCGTCGCCAGCCACTCCAACTCCCGCACCGTCTGCGGCGTCGAGCGCAACCTCACCGACGACCAGTTCCGCACCATTCGCGACACGGGTGGCATCGTCGGCCTCAACTACTGCAGCGAGTTCCTTTCCAACGACGCAACCGACAAGACCGCCGCAGACGTCACCTTCGACCAGCTGGCGGCACATATCGAGCACTGGCTCGACCTGGGCGGCGAGGACGTCATCGCGCTCGGCGGCGACTGGGACGGAGCCACGGTGCCCGCTTTCCTCTCCGATGCCAGCAAGATGCCCGAGTTCCAGAACATGCTTTCCAAGCATTTTGGCAAGACCGTGATGCAGAAGCTCTGCAGCGACAACGCGCTTGCCTTCTTTGAGCGTTATTAATTTCACATCCCTTGAGCGGGCCGGCATGCCGAACGGTCGACATGCCGGCCCGTCCCCAATCTGAAGGACCGCTTTTGACGCAGCAATTTACGATTACCGTATCCCGACCGGATGGCACATCCATCCCCGTCGTCGTTACCAAAAAGCGCGTCAAGAACTTCAACCTACGCGTTACATCGAGCGGTGAGGTCCACGCCAGTGCACCGCTCGGCGCCAGCCGCGAGCGTATCGAAGCGTTTGTGAAGCGCAACAGCGCCTGGATTATCAGTCGACTTGCCCAGCGCGAGCAACGTCAGGCGACGGCACGAGAGCCGCTCAGCCCCTCGTCCATCATTGCACTTTGGGGTAAGCCCATCACGGTACAAGATGCGCTCGATCGCAACTTTGCATCACCCGCACCGCGGCCCAAGCAGGCCACGTTCGCAAGCTTTATGGGTACCGACGAGCCAAGTGGGTGCACGCAGGCAAAGCAGCGCACAGCCCTCGACGGTCTAACGCCCAAAGAACTCCAGACCCGCATCGACCAGCTCTATACGTCCGAAGTCACATCGACGCTGCGTGATATGGTGCACGCATACGAAATCGCAATGGGTGTCGCCGTTTCCCGCGTTTCCGTGCGCAGCATGAAAACGCGCTGGGGCTCGTGCACGCCCAAAACCGGCGCCATTCGCATCGCACGAGAACTTGCCGCCTACCCCGTCGAATGCCTTGACATGGTTGTCGCCCACGATCTCGTCCACCTGCTCGAGCCGAGCCACAATCATCGATTTCACGCGCTGCTCGACACGTACTGCCCCAACAACAGGGCTCTGTCGCAGCGGCTCAAAAAACCGCCCGCCAACGAGCTCTAGAGTCGGTTAGCGCACGCGCTCGATCTCGACACCGCAGCTTGCCAGGGGAAGACCGACGGGCGCCCAAGGCTTATCGAGCTTAACGTGCACGCCAAGCAGCAGGGGGTAACGACGTAGCAGCATCGAGGCCACACCCTCGGCTGCAGCCTCGATGAGCTTAAACGTATGCTCGCGCAGATAGCCATCGACATCGTGGCACACCGAGCCGTAGTCAATCGAGGCGTCCAGGTTATCGTGCTCCCCCGCTGCACGCAGGTCGGCATAGAGCACCAAGGACACGATGAACTTCTGGCCCAGCGCGTTCTCTTCAGGATACACGCCGTGGTTAGCAAAAACCTCAAGACCTTCAACGGTGATGCGGTCGGCATGGCGCAGATCGTCATAGCTCACGTGGGGTACCGCCGTTGCGGTGGATATTTCGCCCCTTCCACGGCGGGCGAGCTCGGCGCCTTCAGTCTTGGTTGCATTCTCGGGCAGTTTCTTGTTGCTCATCGCGATCGTCTCCTTCGTTTAGAACCCCGACCGCGCAAACTAACTACACGCGAATCGACAGGTTCTTTTTATCATCGCTCCAGTTGCAAGCATTGCGCGCGGGGCATGCAAAGCAGGCGCGCGACGCTTTGTCGGCTGCATAGAGCAGACGCTCAAGCGGTTGGCTGTTCACGCGCAGCTTTCGATGGCCCAGAATGGCCGTCTTAATGGCTGCGGCATCGGCCGGCTCAAACGCCACATCATCGGGCATGCCGCCGAGAATCGCATCAGCGACGCGTTCGCTTGCAATATCATGGGATATACCCGATTCATACTGTTCATCTTTGCCGATATCGTGAAGAAGTGCCGTGGCGTAGATGACCTCGCGGTCAAATTCGAGCTGTTCCTCGAGATTCTTGATCCACATAATGCGAGCGACATCGAGCAGATGGTCAATACCGTGGCGGCAGAAGATGCGCCCCGATTCCAACTGCGCAATGTTGCCCAGATGCCGCCGGAACAGCCCGTTGGCACAAATGTAATCAATGCGAGGCATGGCACCAAAGGGAGCCAAGCCCGAAGCCATAAAGCCGCGACGCGACGTCCCCTCATCGGTCCTCGATGCAAAGTCGTTGACGACCCTCATGTTAGCGGCCCAGCATCCTAAAGAAACGCTCCTCGAGCGCGGGATCGGTCTCAAAGACGCCGCGGCGAGCGAGCGTCACGGTCTTGGTGCCAGGCTTTTGCACGCCGCGCATGGTCATGCACATATGCTCGGCTTCCATGAGCACAATCGCTCCCTGGGGAGCGAGATAATCCATGAGAGCGTCGGCAACCTGCGCACACAGCTGCTCCTGCAGCTGCAGACGGCGGGCATAAACCTCAACCGTGCGGGCGAGTTTGGAAAGCCCAGCCACCCGACCGTTAGGGATATAGCCAATGGCGGCCTTGCCATAAAACGGCAGCAGATGGTGCTCGCACAGCGAGTAGAACGTGATGTCGCGCTCGATAACCAAATCGTTCGAAGCGACGGCAAAGGTTTTGGACAGGTGCTCCTCGGCACTCTGGTCCATACCGCCGGCGATCTCACCATACATACGGGCAACGCGCGCCGGGGTCTCCAGCAGGCCCTCACGAGTTGGGTCCTCGCCTATGCCCTCAAGCAACAGCTTAATGGCGGCCTCGACTTTTTCCTGATCGACCATCTGGGCCTCACTTTTCCGATTTTGCGTTCGCACTATGGTACCACGCCCTTTGGCATCGGCCACAAGCTACATAGTATGGGCCGAATAGACCGGATCGTCCCGCCAAAGCTCCACAGCGTCGCAAAGCGCAACGCCCTCGCGCACAGCACGGGCGCGCGTGGCGTTCATATCGATCACACGCTGGTTACTCGAGCCCCTAAAGCGCAATGAGATATCGTACAGATCCTGAACGAACGGGCCGTCCACCAACATGTCGAGGCAGGCCAGGATACGGTTCGTCACCTCGGTATGATGACGACCGCCCGGCATAAGCTCCTCGAGCACGTCACCGGTAAAGCACCAAATGGTCTTGCCCGACCCCGCAGGATAGGCCACACGCACGCGTTCGATAAAGTCAACGAGACCCGCCTGATTCTCGGGCTCCATAGGCTCCCCGCCCAGAATCGTCAGGCCATCAATAAAGGGATGATCGAGACTCTCGATAATCTTGTCCTCGACGGCACGGTCGAACGGCTCACCCGCAGCAAAGTCCCACGCGACAGAGTTAAAGCAGTTCTTGCACCCACGACGGCACCCGCTCACAAACAGAGAAGTACGAACGCCTTCCCCATCAGCAATGTCGAAATACTTAATGTTCGCGTAGTTCATAGGTAACTCTCCCGGGAGGCCGGGACATATCATCCCGTCCTCAAACATTCTCGGCCTTCGGCCTGCGAAACTGCGGGCGGGACGATATGTCCCGGCCTCATGCAAAGGGTAACTCAATGAACGAAGCGAACATCGAGCATAGGGTTCGAGATCCAATAAAAACCTTGTTGCAACTCAACCGCCATCGCAAGCAAAGCGTTGTTGCAAGTCAACTCATTTCCGCTTAGAACTTCGAGGAGTGAGCAGACCGCATGCCGTATCTCAGCTACGTCAACTTGGCTGAGCCGAGAGGGCCGCTTGGGCTTTTGCTCGATATGAGTTCCGCACGCAAAGAAGGCCACTTAATGTG